>JAEZVM010000052.1 GCA_023420795.1 Pseudomonadota bacterium | reverse complement strand
GTAATCTCTTGCGATCTTACCTATATTTTTTGTGAGCACTTGATGTTTTAAGTTCTACGCTGCTCGCGCAGCGCCGCACTCCACCAAGCGCCCACACTTATCGGCTGTTATTTGTTAAAGAACCGGCTCTGCCGACATCCTTCGATGCCTTGCTGCGAAGCGTTGTGTTCGTCAGCAGCAGAGAAACGAGATTATGCAGCAGTTCCAGATGGCCGTCAACACCTGTTTATCTCTACCTTAAAAAGATAAAGCTCTATCAAGAACCTCCACCAACAAAAGTTAAATTTACGAAAACAATTCTCTTATACGCCTGTCTAATCCACACAAGCTAACAAGAGGAGGGGTTCGCATGGTATCCAATCTAAGATCAGCCCGGCGCGCTATTGAAGCGGAAATGTCTTATGCCAAACAAGGTGCCGCTTATTATCTTTCGCGCGTCGAGGCATTGGAAATCGCATTGCATCAGTTAGAGACTGTGGACAGTAATACCAGAAGCTCAGCGAAGGAATCCAAACCACCAAGGGATACAGAAAACTCGAGATCGCGCACGACGGTGGGCCGGCGAAGCAATGAAGCAAAATCCGGCAGAGGAAAGATCGCGACCGCCAAGATCAGCGAAGCAGATGGCCTTCCAACCACGGGCCGAGATTTCTGGCTTAACCTGATTGGCAACCAACCGCAATCGGCGGTCGATATTGCAAACGCAGCCGTTTCGGCACTAGGAATCAGCCCGGATCAGAAAAAACAGATTCAGAAAATCAAGCAGCGTGCAGCTCCCGCGCTCGCGAGTTTGGTCGCGACTCAGAAAATCAAGGATTCAGGAAGCGGTCGCGAACGACGATTCTTCAAGGCCGAATCGATTCAATAGAATTGCAGGATGCATTTCCTGCAACTCTTCAATGTCACGCAGCCATTCGCCATATGCCGTATGCAACCAGGACGGCACAGACTGCCGCGACATGAAGTGCATGAAAGAGAACCCTGCGCTTGCGGTCAGCCCGCTCCCTCTTCAGTTCCGGCACAGGTTGCGATGCACTCTCGTCACGTTTTTCTGCCGGTATTGACTTGACCGGCCGCACCGGCTCTTCCGGTGGCAAGAGAGCCTCTTTGCGAAAAACCTCGTGCGCCGGACCAGGCACAATCTGTTCGGCTAATGGCTGATCCACCGTCTCGGGCGCACGGCTTCTTTTCTTCTCGGGCACACCGATGCGCCCAGTGGTCAGCATAAGATGCAGTTCTTCCACCGTTGGCTTTCGGTCATGAACCAGTTCCCATGCCTCGATAAGATGGACATGCCCCTCGCCCATTAATGCGTCATACAGGAGATTTCCCATTTGACGACCTCTTTCGGTCGCCAGACGCAGCAGATTTTCATGCTCTTCGTCGGCGTTTCGGATCAGCGCGTCAATCTGCAGCGGATCGCGGTCGGCATGTATTTCCTCCTCCAGATTCAGATAGGCGACCTGCCCGTCGATGCGCACCCGCGGCTCCAGGATGACATTGATGTCAACCCGCTTCAGTTCCAGCAGCGCGCGCACGGCAAAGTCCACGGAACATTCTCCATTTTCTTTGGCGGACAAGGTTTCGAGAAACAGCTTCGACTGTCTGTATCCCTTGCAATAGGAGAGCCAAGGTTCGATGTCCGCGCTGGGGAGAGAAAACGGCTTGCTCCATGTACCCTCTCCCGCTTCATCATCCAGTGGAATGAGCGCGGAGCGCATTTCAGGGATGTGCCGGAGCCGGTCTGGCTGCAATTCTGCCGGTTCAGTTTTGCCAGGGGATAAATCGCCGGATCGCTGCGCCATCGGAATCGGCTCTTCGGCGATCAGCGAGGTCTTGTCACCCTCTTCGGGCCGCATCTGCCTTTTCTTTTGCTCGACAGCTTCCCGATAGATGCGGTTTTGCCGCTCCGTTTCCAACTCCAGCGCACTTCTGGACAAGTCTTGCGACTGCATCTTAAGCGGCCCTCATGGCGACGCGCCTGTCATACAAGGTCATGCAACTGGACGAAACGATAATGGTGGAGATACGGCCGCGCGAACTCTATTTGATGGTTTCAGGCGTCTGGGCCGCCATGATGATCGAAGCGCGCAGCGAGCTGACAGCCGCGCCACTCTTTTCACTCAGGAGCGTGGACAGTATCGCTGCGTCATCGAAGCGAAAGCGGGATAGCATCACGTTGCAACTGGCCATCTTCAGCACCTGTGCATTACTCATGCCAGCAATCAAGTCCGCGATTTCACCGCTGATGCCGAGCCGGAAGATTGCTTCGGCACGGTCGTGACGAATCATTTGCTGCGCAATCATCAGGTAACTCAAATTGACATTACGGATTTCGGACAAATAATCGTTCGACATATGAGCTCGTCCCTATTCCCGGTTAATAAGCAAATACTTCTTGCAGCACGTCCAGCGTTTTCGCCATTGCCCCATCTTCGATCGCACCCAGCCTTCTAACCAGGCGCGACTTTTCCAGAGCACAAATCTGATCCAGCAGGATCAACCCTTCCTTCTGCATGAAAACGACCGGAATCCTGAATGGAGCAGGCATATCGTTCGTGCTCATCGGCGCCACGATCATGGTGCTCAGATGCTCATCCATTTCTTCCGGCGACACCACCACACCCGGCCACCGCTTCTGCAATACGCCGCCGATCGTTTTCTCGCAGTCGATCAGCCAAACTTCGGCCCGCTTCACCATGAGAATTCGGCATCCGCATCAACAGGAATGAGGGGCCATGCAATCGCTTGCTCGGCAGACTTCGCAGCAATTAACTGGCAGGCCTGAGCCCAGCCCTCCCGGGGCTTTCTCTTCGGTTTGCGAATCACGATGGCATCGTTTTCCACCTCGATCTCCACTTCGCCGATATCGAGCCCAACCTGTAAAAGAAAGGGCTTGGGAATCAGTACCCCTTGCGAATTGCCCATCTTGCGGATTGCAGTTTTCATAGAAATCACTTCAACAGCATGTTCTAACATCGTACAACAAAAATTTCCTTTGGGAAAATTTGTATTAGTGCAATGTTGTAACGGCGCAATACAATGTTTGCACAATGTTACATCTTCCAGATGGAAGGGCCTGCAGGATGTCTAGCGCTCGGCTAGTAGGTGCTGGCTTGCCTCGAATAGGAGGGGCATCCGTTTTTACCCCACATGCCGGCGCACAGTCTCCATTTGCACTGTTCGCGGCGAAAGAAGTTCGGATTCCGTTCACATTTGGCGAGGACGCGGCGTACACGGGTTTCACGTGATTCGCGCATTGCGGTTTCTTGACGGGAATTGTTCCGTGCAGCCTGCTGCTTGCGTGCACGTTTAGCTTCGACGGCTCGGCTGAGCTCCAGCTTTCTCTGCAGCTCCTGATCGGCCTGCTGCTTTATGCGCTCGATTTCCCTATCCTTTGCGAGTTTGGATGTGCCTTGGCGCTTGGCCGGCTCCTTGGCGTCGCCACCACTCGCCTTTCGTTTTGCCTGGCCGGTCGATTTTGCCGGAGGCTTCTGAGCTGCAACCGGAATCGCGGGCTTCGGCTCGATCACATTTTCCTCAGCTTCCCGCATTTCGTTTTCCAGCGGCGGCTCGGGCGGCGCAGTTGCTGCCTGCTGAGTATGGTCCGATGCAGGCATGCCATCGCCGGAAGACAGGACGCCTGCCTCGACTTCATCCTGAGACGTAACTACGGCGGGCATTTCGGGTATCTGCTGTCCAGAATCGACAACCGACGGCGGGACGCCGTCATAGGGCAATTCGCCGGGACTGATTCCCTTGAGAGGAAAACGGCGCTCTTGCTGAAGCTGCTTCGGCACGGGCTTGACCGCGGCCTGCGCCGGTCTGCTGCTTGCAGCGCCTTGTGCAGTCCCTGCATCCCTATGCATCCACCATGCGGTGGACACCCCAACCAACGCCCCTATAACAAAAACGCTCGTCATCATGAAAACGCGGGATAGCGCTCTCTTCGATGCTGCATTGAAATTTGATCCGGACTCCGGGGCGACTGAAGACGTCGCAGCCTTGCCATGCCGTTCCGGTTCGGGCGGCTTCTCCGCTGGCTGGCGTGCTGCCTGACCTGCTGCGTGGAACGGCTCACTATTCAGGGCCAAGTCAGGATCAACCGATGTGCGGCCAGTCTTTGCTGTATTGACTTGCGGGCCGGATCGAGGGTTCGGTGACGTGAAGCCGGTCAAATGACGTGTCCTCCAGTATTGTTCCGCGATAAAGCGTGTGCTGAACCGCAGGTGAAACAGCGCTGGATAATTGCGCGGCGTCCGCATATCGGGTTTTCGCATGAAACCGGTATGCGGCAATTGCTTATCGCATGCGACGCAAGCCTGAGCCGAAACGGAATTCGGCGCGCCACAATAAGGGCATTGCATGTTGATCAGGCCTCGGCATCCGGTTGCCTGTGCAATCAGATGGCGTTGGCAGAAGAGCTAAGCTTGAAAGGATAGTCCGCCTGGAAAACCCATTCCACATAGAACAGGTGAAATCCGAAAGCTATTTGATTCCTGTCACATATGCGGAATATCATTTTTTATTGCCTTCGCATATGCAGCCGTAACCGGATCGCTGCGTATTTCATATGCATAAAAGCAAAACGGCCATCTGTTGAAAGATGGCCGTTTTAATTTTGCGGAGTGTTCAGGAATCAGAGAATCAATTCATAAACGATTTTCCATTGCACGCCCTCTTTCGCCCAATACTGGCGCTTGCGAATCGAGGTCTTGCTCTTCCCGATCTGCGATTCCTGCGTGAATGTACTGACGAGCATGTCGTCGCGGCCAGGATAGAAGAAATGAGTAGCGTCGCGCAGTGCAATCGACAATTCCTTGACACCGCGCACCGACTGCTGCTGCTTGCCCACCCATGTCGAGAGATCTTCGCCGCGATCCGACTTGAAGTTTCTTGAGTAATTCGCCATCAGGCGCTGCGGGTTGAGGCTCTCGACATCGCGTCGCCAGCCATCAATCAGCCGCGCGGCCAGGTTGCGGTCATTTTCCCACTTGGCCTTGGTGACGAATTCAATGCTCTCGCTGATGACGACCGGCGTCTTGCCGACTTCCACCGAAGTGGCGAGCTTGTACAAATCCTGGTTGGTCAGCACCACACAGCCGTCGGACGACAGCGGCGGACGGCTGAAACTGTCCGACGGCACGCCGTGCAGCCAGATGCCGGAGCCGCTGCGGCCGTTGAGCTTGTCCCACTCGTTCGGGTAATTGATCGGCAACGCGCCAGAGCCGTAGAAATCCGGCAGCCGCGCTCCCGGCAGGTGGCTGGTGATGTAATAGATGCCGATCGGCGTTCTCTGGTCGCCTTCCTTGAGCTTGTTGACGCCGAGCTTGCCCTGGCTGATGTAATAGTCCGAGAGGAATTTCAGCTCGCCGCCCTTGTTCTCGTACATGTACAGCCGCGAGCGCTTCGCATCGACCAGCAGCACATGCTTCTGGTCATCGCGCATTTGCAGCACCAGGCGCGGGATCATGCCGGGACCGGGCCGTTCCTGCAGCGATTTCAGCCGCACCATCGCTTCTTCACGCAGGTTTCTGAGCTTGTCTTCCGGGCCGTTAACGGCGCCGAGCGTCGTCACCGGGCGCGAATGCATCAGCAGCAGGTCGCCGCGGATCAGGTGGCCCAAGCGGAAATTCGGATATGCCTCGACCAGCGCATCGGCTTTCTCCAGTGCCTTGCGCAGGTTGTTCGCACCCAATTCCTGATAGACCCCGATCAGAAGCACTTCCGGATCGGGCTTGCTGGCCGCGGCGATCGCCTGAGCAGTCGCCGGCGAGAGCCTGGCATCAACAGCGGAAGGCGCGGCCCAGCTGCCTGCGGCCAGCAGCCATGACAGCCCCAGGAACAGGACGCGCTTGGAGTGGGTATTTGTCCGGCGATAAGTTGATTGGAAGCGCAACATCAGCTACCCGTATTCTCCTGCTTGATTCTCCACTTGCCGCCCTGCTTTCCGAGCACCAGCGTCTTGCGCGTATTCGCGGTCAATCGGTCGGATACATACACCTGCCGGAATTTGACCGTTGCCGTATTGCCGTTGACGCTGACCTGCGGTGCCTCGACCTTGACGTTGATGCGGCCCTTGCCGGCAATGCGTGCGCGGCGTTCTTCTTCCCACGCCTTGCGCGCCTGTCCGTTGGGCACCTGGAAATCACCGCTGTAATAGCCGAGATAGCCCTTCACGTCGCGCGAACTCCAGGCCTTTGCCCAGTCATTTACGACATCGAGAATCTCATCGCGTTCACCACTGTCGCTGGCGGCGGCCTTTGCTGCCGGCTTGGCCGGTTCCGGTTTTGCCGCAGCGACCTTGTCGGCGGGTGCAGGCTTGGCCGCAGGAGGCGCGGGCGGCGTGGCGGCGGCAACCTTGGTATCGGCAGCCGGTGCTGCGGGTGCCTGTGCTGCGGCTGCCGGCTTGGCCGGGGCCGCCGGCGCTGCCGGTTCCGGTGCTTTCGCCACGGGTGCCACCGGTGCCACAGGCGCTGGTGCCGGCGTCGCCGGTGCAGCGGCGGCAACCTTCGTGTTGGCACTGCCATTGGTATTACCGACCAGCGAACGGACCAGCGTCAGTTTCGATTTGGTCGCGGAATTGCCGCTGTCGAGCTGCAGCGCCTTGTCGTAGGCCTGGCTGGCGAGCTTCGCGTGGACGTCACCGAGGTTTTCATAGGCAGTCGCATAGCTCGGATTGGTGCGGATCGCCGCATCGAGCGCGCTGCGCGCCTTGTCATACTGGCCCGCCGCCGCATACAGCACAGCGAGATTGTTGTACGGCTCCGGCAGGCTGGGGAAATCCTCGGTCAGCTTGGTAAAGATTGCAATCGCTTCCGATGACTTGTTCTGCTCGGTGAGGATCACGCCTTTCATGAACCGCATCTGCGCATCGCGCGGATTCTTGCGCAGGAATGCATCCGCCCTGTTCAATGCTTCGGCATGCTGGCCGGCGCGCATCAGCTTGCCGACATCGGCAAGATCGTCTGCGAAGGCAGGCGCGGCAAACAGTGCCGCCAGCAGGCCTGACAATGCAGCGGTCCTGTTCAGTGCGGAGCGCAAACGGGTATGGGTCATGCGGCGCGGAGTGGAAATCATGGTTGCTATCGGATTCGTAACAAGGGACTAGGAAGCTTGTGCTGCCGGACCGATGAACGGGTTTTCAAACCCGTGCATTCTAACCTCCCCGGGCTGAATTGACCATTTGGGAGGCTGTGCTTGCCAGTGCGGCAAGGGTGCCGGAAGAAGCGGGACAAGAGGTATCGGCGGACATTGCGAAGATGTCATGCGCCGGTGGCAGCATAGATATGCCGCCCCGGCGTCGGCGTCTTATTCTTCTGCTTGCGCCGCCTGCGCAGGCAGATCGGCCTTTGCCTGCGGTAGTTCGTTCGCCAGTTGATAAGACAACTGCAGTTTTGATGGAATCGTCGCATCGGTCGGAGTTTGCCCGGCGTCTGCCGAGGCGCCCGACGCTGCGCTTGCCTGCATCGCCGGCGCTGCCGCCACCATCACCGGCGCCGGCTGGGTCGCGACTGCACGCAACTGCGACGACTGCGGAGCCTGCGGCAACTGCGTCATCCAGACAGTGGCCGCGGCCACGCCTGCGGCAAACGCAGCGCCGCCCAGCAGCGCCACCAGCGGGCGCTTGACGGCCCTGCTCCTGACCGCAGGCACCGGCGAATCCGCCAGCACCGCCTGTGCGCGTTCGCGCCACTCGCCCAGCGCTTCGATGTCCTGCGTCATGCGCTCCAACAGGTCGAGGGCGATTACGCGTGCATCTTCCTGTTCACGCTCGTATCTGGCACGCAGCTCGTCTGCCTGCTGTACCGCTGCATCCATCGATTCCTTCTGCCTGCGTGCCGCCTCCAGCGCGCTGCGTTCGGCGGCAACGCGCGCTTCTTCCGCCGCTCTCGCCTCCTGTTCCGCGGCCATGCGCTCGACGGCCAGATCAGCCGCTTCGCGCTCGGCTGCCGCCCGCTGCTCGGCATCGGCACGTGCGGTTTCTTCGGCATGCAGCTTTTCCTGTATCGCTTCCAGCACCTGTTGCTCTGCCCGGGCGCGCTCGCTCTCGATGCGCGCCAGTTCGATCGCATCCCGCGCCTTTGTC
Source organism: Pseudomonadota bacterium (assembly GCA_023420795.1). Taxonomy (GTDB): domain Bacteria; phylum Pseudomonadota; class Gammaproteobacteria; order Burkholderiales; family Burkholderiaceae_D; genus Noviherbaspirillum. The sequence goes on along the minus strand of JAEZVM010000052.1, from coordinate 3,729 downwards.
TCGGCGGCCTGGGCTGCCTGCATCTGCAGCTGCGCCTGTTCGACGGCCTTTTCCAGGAACTGCTTCTCGGCGGCCGCAATCGCTTCGGTGGCAAGCCGTGCATCACGCTCGGCGCGCTCGCGCGCACGCATGACATGCACCTGCTCGATCTCGATCGCGGCACGCGCCTGTGCATCGGCGCACGCATTCTTTTCCGCAGCCAGTTTTTCCTCGGTCGCCGCCAGCGCGCTCTGCTCGGCTGCGACGCGATCGCGTTCGGCCTGCACCTTTTCCTGCATCGCCGCCAGCGTCTTCTGTTCCGACTCGGCGCGATCGCGTTCGGCTGCAGCCAGTTCAATAGCCTGGCGCGCCTTTTCGATGGCGATCTGAGCCACCTTTCGCCGCAGCTCTGCCTGTTCGACAGCCTTTTCGAGCAACTGCTTTTCCGCCGCGCGCTTTTCCTCGATTGCTTCGCGTGCGCTACGTTCCGCCTGCTCTCGCTCCAGCAGCATCTGCGCCTGTTCCTGCTCGGCTTTAGCGCGCGCCTCGGCCTCGACGAGCATCTGCTTTTCCGCCGCCAGCTTTTCCTGCACTGCCTGCAACGCCTGCAACTCGGCAGCAACACGCTCCTGCTGGACCCGCGCCAGCTCGGTCGCCTCGCTGGCCTTCATTTCCGCCGCGGCGGCAGCCTGGCGCTCCATTTCCGCCTGTTGCGCAAGCTGCTCCAGCTGCTGCCTTTCGGCTTCCGACCGTGCTTCTATGGCGATGCGCAACTGCAGGTCTTCCTGCTCGCGCGCACGCAGCAGTTCCACCTGCTCCTGCTCGGCGCGGGCGCGTGCTTCCGCTTCGGCGCGCGCCGCCTCTTCCGCTTCCTGCCTTTGCTGCAGTGCCTGCACGGCCTGCTCTTCGGCACTGGCGCGGGCACGCTCGATACGCGCCAGCTCCGTTGCCTCGCGCGCCTTCAGCAATGCAGCCTGCGCCGTCTTGCGCTGCAGGTCGGCGGCCGCCTTTGTCTGTTCCGCGTGGTGTCTTGCGGCGGTGGATTCCGCCTCCATTGCGGCGCGCAGCGCGCGATCCGCTTCTTCCTGCGCGCGCAGCGCCGCAGCCTGCTCACGTTCCGCATCGATGCGCGCCTGCGCTTCCTCGCATGCGGCCTGCTCCGCCGCCAGCTTCTGCTGCGCGGCTTCGGCACGCTGGCGCTCCAGTTCTGCCTTTTGCTGCAGCTTTGCTAGCGCCTGTTGTTCGTCGCTGGCGCGCTGGCGTTCCAGCCGCTCCAGCTCCACCGCTTCGCGCGCCTTCTGAATCGCGGCCTGCGCCGCTTCCCGGTGCGCATTCGCGCTTTCGATCGCCTTGGCAAGCGCCAGCTTGGCAGCGGCGCTCTCTTCTTCCTTGGCGACACGCGCCGTATGTTCGGCCTGCTCCTGCATTTGCAGCAGGCTCGCATGCTCCTGTTCGGCTTCGGCACGAGCCTGGGCTTCCGCGATCGCTGCTTCCTCGACGCGCATCTTTTCCTGCAGCGCGGCTACAGCCTGCTGTTCGGCGATGGCGCGCTCATGCTCTAAGCGCGCGCACTCCATCGCCTCGCGTGCCTTGGCAGCGGCCAGTTCGGCCGTCTGGCGCTGCAGGTCGGCATGTTCGGCCGCCTTCGCATAGGCTTCCTGCTCGGCAGCCGCCTGTTGCGCTGCATGGGCGGCGGCGGCGCGCTCCTGTTCGAGACGCTTCTCCGCCAGTTCCTTGATGCGCGATTCCTCCGCAGCGCGGGCCTTTGCCGCTTCCGCAGCCTGCTGCTCCGTTTCGGCACGCTCGCGCGCTCTCTTGACGGCATCGTTCTCGGCAACGATGCGGGCGCGCCCCTGCAGCGCAGCCTCGTGTTCCGCCTCGACGCGGGACAAGGCGATGGCCTGCAGTTCGCGTTCGGTCTGGATGCGCGCCTCGGTGGCGGCGCGGATGCGTTCCTCGGCGTCGCGTCGCGCCTGTGCGGCACTGGCGGCGACGCTTTCCGCATGCTCGCGGCGGGCGGCGGCTTCCCGCAGTTCGACTTCCGCCTGCAGGCGCAGTTGCAGCGATTCGGCCGCCTTGCGTTCCAGTTCGATGCGCGCCTGCGCGGCAGCCGCCTGCTCCTGTTCGGTGATCTCGCGGGCGCGCGCCTCTTCGCAGGCGCGCACTTCGGCGGGCGCGCGGGCCAGCGCGGCCTGCAATGCCAGCGCCTCGGCACGCTCACGCTCACGTTCAAGCTCAAGCGCTTCCTGTCGTGCCTTTGCCAGTGTCTCCGCAGACTGACGCGCCTCTTTCTCGCGACGCTCCTGCTCGCGCGCAATCTCCGCAATGCGGGCGTCGGCGCGGGCGCGGGCCTCAACCTCCAGCTTCGCTGCCTGTGTAGCGGCAATCCGCTGAGCGGCCTGCCAGCGCGCCACTTCAGTTTCCTTTGCCAGCGCTTCCGCCGCCTCGGCAGCGCGAGCACCCAGTTCGTTTTCGGAAGCAATCTGTTCGGCGGCACGTTTGCGCGCTTCTTCTTCGGCGCGCGCACGCTCTTCGGCGGCACGCTTAGCCTCTGCCTCGGCTTCCGTGCGAGCACGCAATTCAGCCACTTCCTTCTTGACGGCTTCGGCACGCGCTTCGCTGGCTTCCCGCGCGATGCGTTCCGCTTCAAGGCGCTCGCGGGTGGCTTCGATCGCCTCCTCGTTAGCCTTGGCCTTCTGATAAGCCTCGGCAGCAGCGGCAGCTTCCAGACGGGCGCGGTCTTCCGCCAGCGCGCGGGCGCGTGCTTCCGCATGGGCGCGATTCTCGGCGGCGACAGTGGCCTTGGCTTCGGCTTCGACGCGGGCGATCGCCTCGCGGATCGCCTTCAGATCGATGGCGCCAGCGCTCCGGCCGGCCGCATCCTTCTCGACCGTCATGCCGCCATCAATGTCCTCGTCCTGCAAGGCGTTGCCCTGGCCGGAGTTGTTTCGCGCCTGATTCTTGTCCATATGTGCTCCCGCGGAATGAATGATCCCGGCAGGTTGTTATTTATTCAATGAAGCCGGAATTTCCTAATCTGCATTATCAAGGCGCAGTCGGCAAACAAGCTCGGGAACAAACGGGAAAACCGTCGCCATTTCATGAAATTGCGTGCCAACGGAGCCGCATTGCATGGAATCCGTCTTATCCTTCCGCCTGAGGAGAGATGAGAAATAAGCCATGCATTCCCATCACGATAAAAAAATGCCGGCCGGCGCGCGCATCCTGGTAGCCGAAGACAATCCGGTCAATCTGGAAGTGGCGCTGCGCATACTGGAAAAACTTGGCTACGCCGCAGATCCGGCACGCGACGGGCAGGAGGCGATCGACAGGCATTGCGCGGCCGCTTATGACTTGGTGCTGATGGATTGCGAGATGCCAGGAGTGGACGGCTACCAGGCGACGCAACGAATCCGCGCAATGGAAGGAGCCGCGCGGCACACGCCGATCATCGCGCTGAGCGCCGGCGATGAGGAAAGGGAGCGCTGCCTGAGCGTCGGCATGGATGCCTTCCTGCAGAAGCCGCTGCGGCCGCAAATCCTGGCCGATGTGCTGGCACGCTGGCTGCCTTCGCCTGCGATCGGCGACGCCGTATCGATGGACGCCGGCAAGGACGAACTGGCTACGGTGCGGCGGATGTTCGGCGCCGATTTTGCCGAACTGTCAGCGCTATATCGCACCGACACGCCGCTGCGGATTGCCACACTGAGACAAGCGCATGCCAACGGCAATCTCGCCCAACTGGCGAGC
>JAEZVM010000407.1 GCA_023420795.1 Pseudomonadota bacterium | reverse complement strand
CGTAGATCGCCCGGGCATCCGCACGGGTAACTTCGCGCGGATTGTTGGTCAGCAGACGCGTCTGCAGCATCGCATCGTCGGCCAGCCTATCGAGGTCGGATTCGGCGATGCCGACCTGGCTCAGGCGAGTTTCGATGCCAGTCAGTCTGGCGATCTCATCCATCCTGTCGATCAGCGCCTGGGTACGGGCTTCCAGGCTGCCGGTGCTGCCGGGCGCAACAATTTCGGCCAGTTCCGCATACAGCGGCGCGGCGTTCGGTGCGTTGAAACGCAATACATGTGGCAGCACCAGCGAGTTCGACAAGCCGTGCGGCACATGGAAAACGCCGCCGATCGGGTAGGCGAGGGCATGGACGGCGGCGCAGGGTGCATTCGCGAACGACTGGCCGGCGAGCATCGAGCCGAGTAGCATCGCCTGCCGCACTTCCAGATTCCTGCCATCCGTGCAGGCTGCGATGATATTGCGTGAAAGCAGTTTCAGCGCCTCGCAGGCCAGCATGTCGGACAGCGGGTTCTTCTTGATCTTGGTGGTGTATGCCTCGATCGCATGCACCATCGCATCGATGCCGGTGGCAGCAGTGACCTTCGGCGGAAGGCCGATCGTCAGTTCTGCATCGAGAATCGCCAGGTCGGCGTAGAGATGCGGCGACACGACGCCCATCTTGGTGGTCGCGCCGGTCGTCACGATCGAGATCGGCGTTACTTCAGAGCCGGTGCCGGCGGTGGTCGGGATCTGCACCAGCGGCAGGCGGCCGCCTTTTACGTTGCCGATGCCGTACATCGTCTTCAGTTCCTGCTCGCTGCCTGCCAGCACGGCAATCAGCTTGGCGACGTCCATCGAGCTGCCGCCGCCGATGCCGATCACGAGATCGATTTCATGCTTACGCGCATCGGCTACCGCCTGCAGCACCACCGCTTCGGGCGGGTCGGCCACCACATCCGAAAAGATGCTGACCGACAGGCCGCTTTCCCGGAGGCTCGCCATCGGGGCATCGATCAGGCCGGTTTTCAGAAAACCGTTGTCGGTGACGATCAAGGCGCGGCGCGCCTGCGGAAACTGCTGGGCGACAGAAGCACCGATGCGCTTCGCGGCCCCGGGCTCGGAAATCAGGTGGGGGACGGTGCTGAAGGTGAAGCTTGCGAAAGTGGGGGATGGCATCATCATTCTCCTCGTTGGATTCCCGATTGATTGTAGCAAGGCGTATCCATTCTGATTGATTCTGCATCGGATAGAGTTGCTTACAAATTTTTCGGATGAGTTGTGGTTTTGGTATAGCTTCGCCCGCCACTCCCGGCTAGGATAGGCTTTCTACCATGCAATATTTATTTTCCCGGTCGTGCATGTTTCACGTGAAACAGTAGCATGAGAGGTTTCTGCCATGTTTGAGCCATCCATCATATTCCAGCGCAGTCAGGAAGGCCGCGAGGAAATTAAACAGAAAAGCCATGGGCTGACGCAAAGCGAACGGCTGGTATTGATCATGGTGGACGGTGTGTCTTCCTGCGAAGAAATTCGCCGAAAATTGCCGGCACTGACCGATGACCGCTTCAACCGGGCACTAAACAAGTTGCAGCAGAAAGAACTGGTGCTGGAAGTCTTCATGCCTGTGGAAGGGCAGGAAGCGGAGGAACTGGATCGCGCAGTGATTGATCGCTTTCTGCAACAGGATCCGCTCGATCCAGTGACCATCATCATGCTGGATCCGGAGGAAGAGCTGGCCGGCATAACGGCGCCTGCCGCCAGAAAAATGCAGAGCCCGGAAGTCGCGGCCGCTCCCATGAATGCGCATTCCGTCGAAGCAGAACCTCCCGTGCTACCGATGGAGGCTGCGGTAACGCCTCCTGTCGCAGTTAATAAGCCGATTCCGGCAATGGATGAGGAGCACAGGGAAATGGCAGATTCGCTTGCGGAAGAAGTGCGGCAGCGCCAAATGGCACGCCCGCCGCGTGTCGAGCCGCCGGCAATACCTCTGCCCGCCATGCCGCCGCAACCGCTTCAAGCGCGATCCTCACTCGGCAGCGTTCATTGGGGTTACTGGATGATGGGGGTGGGTGGCCTGTTCATCGCTACGTACCTCATTGCAAATATCGGAAATTGAATTGTTTCACGTGGAACAAAACAAGTGCGTGCGCAGTTGCATCCGATAGACGGCCTGAAAAACACTTTATAATCTCGCCTCCGGCACAGCAGTGCCGCCCTCATCTTTTCCGTCTCGCTGAGGCGAACTATGTACTTTCCTACTGAATTTGATGTCATCGTTGTCGGCGGCGGGCACGCCGGCACCGAAGCTGCGCTCGCTTCTGCTCGCATGGGGCAAAAGACGCTGCTGCTTACCCACAATATCGAAACCCTCGGCCAGATGTCATGCAACCCGTCCATCGGCGGCATTGGCAAGGGGCATCTGGTCCGGGAAGTCGATGCGCTTGGCGGTGCAATGGCAATCGCCACCGACGAGGCGGGCATCCAGTTCCGTATCCTGAATTCCTCGAAGGGGCCGGCGGTGCGCGCGACCCGCGCGCAGGCCGATCGTATTCTGTACAAGAAGGCGATCCGTGGTCGTCTGGAGAACCAGTCGAATCTGTGGCTGTTCCAGCAGGCGGTGGATGACCTGATGGTGGAAGGAGATCGGGTAGTTGGAGCGGTAACGCAGGTCGGCATCCGTTTCCGCAGCAGGGCAGTGGTGCTGACCGCCGGTACGTTCCTGGATGGAAAGATCCATGTCGGCCTGAATAACTATGCAGCCGGCCGCGCCGGCGATCCACCAGCAGTTTCCCTGTCCGCGCGCCTGAAGGAATTGAAATTGCCGCAGGGCAGGCTTAAGACCGGCACGCCGCCGCGCATCGACGGGCGCAGCATTGACTTTTCGGTATTGGAAGAGCAGCCGGGCGACCTCGATCCGATTCCGGTCTTTTCTGTGATGGGCTCGGCTGCGCTGCACCCGCAGCAGCTGCCATGTTGGATCACGCATACCAACGAACGTACGCACGACATCATCCGCAGCGGTCTTGATCGTAGCCCGATGTACACCGGCGTCATCGAAGGCGTCGGCCCGCGTTACTGTCCGTCGATAGAAGACAAGATCCATCGCTTCGCCGACCGGGCTTCGCACCAGATTTTCCTGGAGCCGGAAGGCCTGACCACGAACGAGTTCTATCCGAACGGGATTTCGACCAGCCTGCCGTTCGATGTGCAGCTGGAACTGGTGCATTCGATGCGCGGACTGGAAAACGCGCACATCCTGCGGCCCGGCTATGCGATCGAATATGACTATTTCGATCCACGCGGCTTGAAGGCCTCACTGGAGACCAAGGCGATTTGCGGATTGTTTTTCGCCGGACAGATCAATGGCACCACCGGCTACGAGGAAGCCGCCGCGCAGGGCCTGCTCGCCGGCCTCAACGCTGCGCTGTACACGCAGGATCGCGAGGCTTGGACGCCGCGCCGCGACGAGGCCTATCTCGGCGTGCTGGTCGATGACCTGATCACCAAGGGCGTGCAGGAGCCGTACCGCATGTTCACCAGCCGAGCCGAATACCGGCTCAGTCTGCGCGAAGACAATGCCGACCTGCGCCTGACCGAGATCGG
>JAEZVM010000399.1 GCA_023420795.1 Pseudomonadota bacterium | reverse complement strand
GTATTACCACGCGGCGGCGATCCGGCGCGCATCAGTTCGGAATACCTGTACCTGGCGCGGCATCTTGGCCTGGACTGCGCCGATTTCCTGCCCACGCTGCATGTCGGTGACAATGCGCAGTCGCGAGCATTGACGCATCTGTCCGCGAGCGGCCTGGCGCCGGGACGTTATGCCGTATTCGCGGCATTCACCACCCGTCCGCAAAAACACTGGTTCGACGATGCCTGGCAGCGCCTGGCGCATCTGGTGCGGCATCAAACCGGCCTGACACCCTTGCTGCTTGGCGGGCCGGCAGATATCGATGCCGGGATGCGGCTTACGGCAGGCGTGCCGGAAATCGTCAATCTTGTCGGGAAAACCCGTCTGGACGAAACCGCTGCGCTGATTCGCCACGCCGGTGCAGTGATCGGCGTCGATACCGGGCTGACGCACATGGGCATTGCGTTCGGGGTGCCGACGGTCGCAATCTTCGGCTCTACCTGTCCGTACACCGACACCTGCCGCGATAATGCGCGTGTCATCTGGCTCGGCCTAGCCTGCTCGCCATGCCATCGCCGGCCCACGTGCGGCGGCGCATGGACTTGTCTTCGTGACATCAGCGCTGAGCAGGTAATGCAGGAACTGGAAATTACATTGGAATCGCATCCCACATGAAAATATTACACGTCGAAGCTGGCAAGCATTATTACGGCGGCCCGCGCCAAGTCGCTTACATCGTGGAGGGGTTGGCTAGACACGGCGTAACAAATTTGCTGGCTTGTCCGATTGGTGCCGCTATCGCGACTGCAGTCGATGCGAGGGTACAGGTGCATCAGCTGGCCATGCACGGAGATCTTGATGCAGGCTTAGCATTTCGCTTGGCAAGATTGATCCGTGCCGAGCGACCGGACATTGTTTATATACACAGCCGGCGAGGTGCCGATGTGTGGGGTGGCTTGGCGGCGCGCATTACGGGAACGCCATGCGTTCTTTCGCGGCGCGTGGATAACCCGGAGACGCGGTGGCAGGTAGCGCTCAAATACCGGTTATATGACCACGTCATCACGATTTCCGAAGGTATTCGCACGGTACTGCTTTCCGAAGGACTGGAACCGCAAAAAATTACTTGTGTACGCGATGCAATCGACCCGGAACCTTATTTGGCCGCAGTCGATCGGGAGGCTTTTGCGCGCGAATTCGACCTTCCGGCCGGTGCCCGGGTCATCGGCATGGTAGCGCAATTGATTCCGCGCAAGGGGCATCGCTACCTGATCGAAGCGGTGGACACTTTGCGCAGCGATTATCCCGACTTGCGCGTATTGCTGTTCGGGAAAGGGCCATTGCAGACAGAGCTGACACGCGAGATCGAGCAACGTAAACTTTCCAGCATCATTCGACTGGCCGGCTTTCGTCGTGATTTGCCGCAATGGCTGGGAGGACTAGATATCCTGGCGCATCCTGCCGACATGGAAGGACTGGGCGTCTCGCTATTGGAAGCATCGGCTGCTGCTGTGCCGATTGTTACGAGCCGTGTCGGCGGTTTGCCGGAGGCGGTACTCGACGGCGTCACCGGTATTCTGATTGAACCCGGCGACGTAGCTGCGCTGACGGCTACCTTGCGCCGATTGCTTGATAGTGCTGAACTGCGCTGTAGCATGGGCGAGGCTGGGCGCAAACGCATACTGGCCTATTTTTCGGTGGATGCGATGGTGCAGGGAAACCTCGACGTCTGCCAACACGTTCTTGCTGAACACCATTCATGAAGCCACTGAAGAATTTTCCACGCTTTTTACCTGCCGACCTTCGGGCTACAGTTTTCATCGCAATGTTCGTCCTGCTGCTTGCGGCATTGCCGTTGCTGCTGCCAGAGCAAAGCTTTCGTTACGCATTTTCGGAAGAGGGGCCGTTTGAACGGCTGTCGGTGATCGGATGGATCACTACGGCGCTGATCGTGCTTGCCCGGATCCGTCCATTCGGTTTTCGGGCTGGAGCATTCGCTTTGGTGTGTCTGCTTTTCGCAATGCGCGAAGCGGACTTGCATAAGGCTTTTACCGCCGACAGCATACTCAAGTCGAACTACTACAAGCATGCGATCGCGCCGCTCGGGGAAAAACTGGTCGCCGGCATCGTAGCGATCGCGTCGATCGCATTGATCGTCTATATTGGATTCGTTGTCCTGCGATTTCTGTTCCTGCATGGCGGCTGGCGTTCGCGCTCGGGATTCTGGCTGCTGTTCGGCACGATGCTGGTGTTGCTCGGCAAGATGCTGGACCGGGCCCCGGCGGTGCTGTCGGAGGAATACGGCATCGTGCTGTCGCCGCTGGTCGGGCATTATGCGGTCGCCTTCGAGGAAGGCCTGGAAATGATTCATCCGTTGATACTGGCTTGGTCGGCGTGGATCAGTCAGCGGGAAAGACGCTATCTCTCCCCATAGACTGACTTGAAATAGCCTCTGAGCAAGAGCATTTATCAAGGAGCAGACTTGAAAGTAACCATCATAGGCACGGGATACACCGGACTGGTCAGCGGCGCCTGTCTTGCCGAGACTGGCAACCATGTGCTGTGCCTGGATCTCGATCCGGAAAAGATCGCGGTGCTGGAAGACGACGGAATGCCGATCCACGAGCCAGGCCTGCTGGAGCTGGTGCGCCGCAACCGGGCGGCCGGCCGCCTCCAGTTCACCACCGACATCGACCGCGCGGTGGCGCATGGCACGATCCAGTTCATCGCCGTCGGCACGCCGCCGAACGAGGACGGTTCCGCCGACCTGCATTACGTGCTGGCCGCCGCCCGCAATATCGGCGAACGCATGACCGACCACAAGGTCGTTGTCGACAAGAGCACGGTGCCGGTCGGCACAGCGGACAAGGTGAAGGCGGTAATGGCGGAGGCGCTCGGCAAGCGCAATCTCGACATACCATTCAGCGTCGTCTCCAACCCGGAATTCCTGAAGGAAGGCGCAGCGGTGGAAGACTTCATGCGCCCCGACCGCATCATCATCGGTGGCGACGACGAGCAGGCGCTTCACCTGATGCGCGCGCTGTACGCGCCGTTCAACCGCCATCATGACCGCCTGATCGTGATGGATGTGCGCAGCGCGGAGCTGACCAAGTACGCGGCCAATGCGATGCTGGCCACCCGCATCAGCTTCATGAACGAACTGGCGAACGTGGCCGACCGGCTCGGCGCAGACATCGAGATGGTGCGCCATGGTATCGGCTCCGACCGCCGTATCGGCTACGACTTCCTGTATGCCGGCTGCGGGTACGGTGGCTCCTGTTTTCCGAAGGACGTGAAGGCGCTGATCAAGACCGCGAAGGAAGACGGCGACATCACGCTGAACATCCTGTCCTCCGTCGAGGAAGTGAACAAGGCACAAAAGCATGTACTTGCCAACAAGATCAAGGCCCACTTCGGCGACGACCTGAGCGGCAAGCGCTTCGCCGTCTGGGGGCTGGCATTCAAGCCGAACACCGACGACATGCGCGAAGCGCCGAGTCGCACACTGATCGCCGACCTGTTCGATGCCGGCGCGACCGTCAC
>JAEZVM010000351.1 GCA_023420795.1 Pseudomonadota bacterium | reverse complement strand
AGTTCCGAAGTCCTTTCCGTTTGAAGTTGCGTCGCAACTGCCTCGAGTCCTTTCGAGGAACCAAGATTTCCGATTTGCTACTTCTACTTCCGGAAAAGAAGATCTATTAAACAGAACTGCGCTTGCGCGGATGCGCGTAATACTGCTGCGCAGCGAGCGAAGCTTCGCCGGGAAAGCTGCCGAGGATCAGGATGCGGATAGTGCTGTCGATAACCGGCGGGAAGCCGGCTAGCAGGGACGGAAGTAAGGCCATCGCGCTATTGTAATAAGACCTCGCGGCTTCCGGCCCGCTCTCACGTCAAGCCTTCAGCGCATTCCACGCCGCTTCTGCGAATACTTCCCGGTAGGCCTTGATGTTTGTCTTGGCTCGCCCTGTCAGCCATAGGCGCGCATAGTCGTGCGCCGGGCCGGTGATCAGCGAGCCGTACACTTCCAGCGGCAGTTTCTTCAGCCGGCCGGCTTCGATATGCGGCCGGAACCATGCCTGTACCTCCGCCATTTTTTCGCGAGTGCGTTCCTTCAGTTCATTCGCCATGTCGCTTTTCGCGAGTACGCCGCGGCCGTACAGCACGAAGCGCGCCTTGTCCGGATTGTCCGATATCCAGTCGACGTAGGCATGGGCAATCGCCTTGACGCCTTCTTCCGCGCTGCTCGCTGCCGACAACAGTTCCTGCTGGTAGGCGTGATAGCCGGCGAGCGCATCGACGTAGAGCGCGCCGGCGATGCTTTCCTTGCTGCCGAAGTGGTGGTACATGCTGCCGACGCTCGATCCGGAGCGCTCGCGGATCATGTCGATGGTGGTTGCCTCGATGCCGTGCTCTGTGAAGCAGGCAAGGGCGGCGTCGAGGATTTCCTGCTTTCTGCTTTTCTTGATGGTGGCCATATGTCGATTCAATTCGTTTGACCGGAATTATATTCTAGAATAATATTCTAGCAGCCCGCCTGGAGAGTACCCGGCGGAATTTCCGAACACCATCCCAAGGAGATACAGATGAACCAGACACTTAGCCTGTACCATCAGATGGGCAATGAAGCCTTCAGCAAGGCGGTAACCAATCTCGCGCCTTACTTTTCAACCATCGAGCCGACATTCACCGAGCTGCGCCCCGGCTATGCGGAAGTGAAATTCGCCAACCGCCGCGAGGTGCACAACCACATCGGCACCGTGCATGCGATCGCGCTGTGCAACGCGGCCGAACTGGCGGCAGGCACCATGACGCAGGCGTCGATTCCCGACGGCCGTCAGTGGATTCCGGTCGGGATGAGCGTGCAATACCTCGCCAAGGCCAAGACCGACATGCGCGTGGTTGCCGACGGCAGCAGCGTGCCGTGGGACAGCACCGGCAACGTTGAAGTGCCGGTCGATGCCTTCGACGCCGAGGGGCGGCGGGTCTTCACTGCAAAGATCACGATGAACCTTAAGTAGGTTTGATCAATCTGGAGCTGAAAATGGAACCGATCGCTATTGAAACGAAGGATGGATTCAGGCTGGCGGCAAACCGGTTTGCACCTCCGGCCGCTGTAAAGGCTGTCATCGTGTTGCCCACCGCGATGGGCGTGAAACAGGATTTCTACTTTCCTTTCGCGCAATTCCTCGCGCAACAGGGCTTCGCGGTACTGACCTTCGACTATCGCGGGTCGGGAGCGTCGGTGCCGAAGAGATTCCGCCGTTCCCTGCGCGGCTTCAAGGCCGATCTGTACGACTGGGCTGGGGATTACAACGCCGCCGTGCATTTTGCCCGGAACTGGCAGCGCGACGTGCCGCTGCTGGTGATCGGCCATTCGCTCGGCGGCCAATTGCCGGGACTGCTGCCGGACAATCACCTGATCGACGGCATCGTCACGGTTGCCGCCGGCAGCGGCTACTGGCGGGACAATGTACCGGAGCTGCGGCGCATCGTCTGGCTGATCTGGTATTTCGTCGCGCCGCTGTCCACGCGGCTGTTCGGCTATTTCCCGGGCAAGAAAATGAAGATCGTCGGCGATCTGCCGAAGGGTGTCATCTTCCAATGGATGCAGTGGTGCAAGAGCCCGCATTATGTGGTCGATGGTAAGGGCAGGCCGATCCGCGAAGGTTACGAAAAGTTGCGGGTACCGCTTCTTTGCATGAGCTTTACCGACGATGAGATGATGAGCCGGCGCAGTATCGACAGCCTGCACGACTTTTACCGCAATGCGTCGGTGGAGCGCCGCTACATCAAGCCCGAGCAGGTACAGGCAAGACGGATCGGCCACTTCGGTTTCTTCCGCCCGGAATTCAGGGCGACATTATGGAAGGAGGCTGTCGGATGGCTGGAGCGGCGCGCGCAACCGAACAGGGAAGAGTGCTGCTAGAGCGGCTGTATGGCGGGCGGGGGATATTTCTCCCAGCCCGCGCATGAGAGTTTTGGCGCTGATTTAGTGCTTCATGCTGCCGGAAGCCTGGGCGGTCGCCTTGTACACGGTCGGATCGGCCACGCCGGTTACCTCGATCGCACCCACTGCGCCCTTGCCGACGCGAGACAAGGCGTGATCCACCAGCAGATAGTTTCCCGGGTATTCCAGCTTGAACTCGACCACGGTCGCGCCGCCGGCAGCCACCAGCGTGGTCTGCACATCCTTCCTGACTGACGACAGCGAGCCTTCGCTATAGACCTTGTCGAAGATCTCGCCGATCACATGCAGGGACGAGACCTTATTGGGGCCGCCGACACCGAAATAGACGCGCACCGTTTCGCCCACCTTGGCGGTCATCTTGTGCTCTTTCGTCAGCGCGCCGATGGCACCGTTGAACAGGTAGTAGTCGGGCATTTCGTGGGACATCTTGTTGACGTCGAACTCCTGGTGGCCTTTCGCGCCATGCGCATGCGTGGTGTAGAGGTCACCCTGCATCACATAGAACTCCCGGTCCACCTTGCTCAGGCCGCCTTCCGGTTCGACCAGGATCATGCCGTACATGCCGGCGGAAATGTGATGGGCCACCATCGGGGTTGCGCAGTGATACACGTACAGCCCCGGGCTGAGCGCCTTGAAGGTAATGGTTTCTTCCTTGCCGGGGGCGACCTGAGTATGCGCGCCGCCGCCGTGGCCGCCAGTCACGGCATGCAGGTCGATGGAGTGCACCTGCGTGCTGTCGGCACGGTTGGCAAGCGTCAGCTGCACCGTGTCGCCAACGCGCACCCGCAGCATCGGGCCGGGCACTTTCTTGTCGAAGGTCCAGTAGGTGAAGGTGGTGCCATCATCGAGCTTGCCCGCCAGTTCCACCGTCTCGATGCGGTACTTGCGCAGTTGCGGGCCCTTGTCGGCCAGCGGCGCCGGCACGGCATTCGGATCCATCGCGACACTCACTGCGTTCGGATCGGCGGGCTTGAGTGCGGGGACGGCGGCGAGCCTCGACATGGGTGCGGAAACAAGCATGGCCTTGGCAGCGCCGGCGGACGCGGGACCGTTCACTTCGATCGTGCCTTCCATGCCGATCTGGCGATGACCCGGAATGGTGCAGATGTAAGCGAACTTGCCTGCCTGCGTCGCCTTGAAGCGCAAGGTTGCGGAGCCGGTCTTGCCGTCGAATTTGTTGGACGCGAGCTGGAGTTCGGGGATGGCGATGTCATGCTGCGAGCCTTCACCGCTGGAAGCCACGATCTCGACCGTATCACCCACGTTTACGCGCAGGGTCGGATTCGCCTTGCCCTGTTGATCGATGTACACCATCTTGCCGTCCGCCATACCGGTCTTGAGCACAAAGCGCTTCACGCTCGACTTGGCGGCCGCGGCCGGTTTATCCGCCGGTGCTGCGGTGGCCGTGAGCGGTATATACGCGCTGACGGTGAGGAAGGCTCCAACCAGGAAGATGGCGGGATGGCGTGTATGAATACAGAGGAACTTGAAAGGCATTTTTTCACTTTCTTTTGTTGGTTTTAATCTGACACGACGTTTACGGCAGGCACCATTTTCTAAATTGATTAATGGAAATTCCTTGATTCATCTTTGGAAAATCCGGAATGTCCTACATAGGAAAGTGAAAAAACCGAACAATGAAGCGGATTTTCGCTGGCTCTGCCGATGGATTTCCACTGTCAAAGTGGGGTTAATGATTCCGGCGGAAGCAATATCCAGCGGTGAGCTCCCCATGTGGCAGGAAGCAAGTCACAATCGCTCTTTCCTGTTGATAAAAATGCAGCGGATACCCGGCATAATGCAGAGCGGTGTCCGGTTTTAGGGCTGTAGTGAAGGCGCATTGCGCCGGCCAATCCAAACAATAAGAACGGAGCCTTATCAATGAACCATCCACAACGCTTCCATTCGCTGGACAATCTGCGGGCCATCATGATGTGGCTCGGCATCGTCCTGCACGTCGCTGTCAACCACACGGTGCAGCAATCGCTGCTGCCATGGCATGACCCGCAGACTTCGATGGTGGCGGACCTTGCGCTTGTCTTCATCCATGCTTTCCGGATGCCGGTCTTCTTCATCCTTGCCGGCTTCTTCGTCGCGATGCTGGTGGCGCGGCGCGGGTACGCCGGCATGCTGAAGCACCGGCTGCGGCGCATCGGACTTCCGCTTCTGCTGTTCTGGCCGCTCATCTTTGCCGGAATGGGATTTCTTGCGATGAATTATGTGCACCTGATGGTGCGCGGCACCCTCGGTATCGATGAATCCATCATGCCGGTGGATCCGGCACGCCCGCTGATCAATACCATGCATCTCTGGTTCATCTACTACCTGCTCTGGTTTTGCGTGGTCAGTGCGTTTATTGGTTTCTTCGCCAGGTACATTCCCACTAGCTTCAAGGAGGCGGTCTCGAGGCTGTGGTTCATTCTCGTATCGAGATGGTGGGGCTTTTTCCTGCTGGCGCTGCCGCTGGCCGCGATCGGGCTGCCGTACCAATGGGGCGTGGTCGTATCGAGCGGCTCGTTTGTCCCGCAGTTCAATGAATTCGTGCACAACGGCCTGTTCTTCATGGCCGGCCTGTACGTGTACCGGCATCGCGATGCGGTGCTGGAAATCTGCTCGAACAACGGCTGGCGCTATGCGATTGCAGGGATGGCGCTGTTCATGATTTACCTGGTCGTAGCCGAGATATTTCGTACTGAAGAGGCGGGCAATATTCTAGTCAGGATGGGGCTGTCGCTGATGTACAACTTCATCAGCTGGATGTGGAGCTTTGCGCTGATCGGCCTGTTCCTGCGCTATCTGCCGGACCAGAATCGCTTCCTGCGCTATGTATCCGAAAGTTCTTACTGGGTCTATCTGGTTCATATGTTCGGCACTGTCGGCTTCGGCATTGTGCTCTACAGCATGCCGTTCAGCGCAGTGACGAAGATGAGTCTGAATATCCTCGCGACGACGATGGCGTGCATCGCGAGCTACCATGTGCTGGTGCGATACACGCCCGTCAGCACGCTTCTGAATGGCTACCGGTTTTCGTTCCGGACCAGGCAGCGTAGCGGAGGCAAGGCTTCGATAGCGTGAAGCCAGGGCCACTCATTATCAGTGGAGCCGCATGACACTGTGCGCATCCTGTCTTGGCACGGACAAACGGGAATGCCACTTCGCGCGGCTCTTTCTTCATCGCATCCTCGAGGAGCAATAAAGGCTTCCAGTAATCCGAAGTTTGCCTCCTGTTTCTGTACCTTTTTCGGGGAAAAAAATGATCTAACTTGTTCAACAAGCTGATCGATGAATGCATGATGCGCTGCCATGAAGGCAATTCACCATGCATGCCCTTGTCCTTTGCGTAGAGGACGCCATGAAGATTCTCATTGCCGTCGATGGCAGTGCGTGTGCCCGGCGCGCGCAGGAATATGTGACTGCGCATCCCGCGCTGTTTAATCCCGAACATGAATACATGGTGCTCCATGTCGTACCGGAAGTGCCGCCGCATGCCGGAGCGGTGGTGGGCAAGGAAATCTTGACCGATTACTACAGGGATGAAGCCGGGAAGGTGCTTGATCCCGCTCGTCAGTTTTTTGAAGAGAAAGGATACAGGCTCAAGACGCAATACAAGCACGGCCATTCAGCCGAGGGCATTGCAGAGACCGCGACGAAAGACGGATATGACCTGATTGTGATGGGTTCTCATGGGCATTCCGCGCTCGGCAACCTGGTGACGGGTTCGGTAACCGCCAAGGTTCTCGCTCATTGCAAGACGCCGGTGCTGATTGTCCGCTGAAAGTGCGCCGAATAGTTTCACTCATAGATTTCAAGCAAAGAGGGAGTAGCGCGCGGCACTCGCCGCAGCGGTAGCCCGTCAATACGGACTCGTGATTCTCACGGTCCCGGATCCGCATCGGACCCTCAAGGCCCTCCAGCAAGACTCTTTGCCTGTTTTTAACCAAGCAATTGCTGGAGACCCTCAATGAACACCATTGCACCCGACTGGCTGCTCGTTTTTTTTGTTGTCAGCGTCATTGCTGCGCTCTTCGTCGATTTCGTGCTGCTGCACCGCCAGGGAGCGCACGTTGTCTCGGTGCGGGAAGCCTTGCACTGGTCTCTCGCGTGGATAGGCCTGAGCCTGGCCTTCAATGCTCTCTTCTGGTGGGCGGTGCACGATGCAACCGGAGATGTCACGCAGGCCAACGCGCGCGCACTGGAATTTCTGACCGGCTACCTGATCGAGAAATCGCTCGCAGTCGATAACATCTTCGTTTTCCTGATGATCTTCACCTATTTTTCGGTGCCAGCGGAATACCAGAAGCGGGTACTGATGATCGGGGTGATCGGAGCGATCGTGCTGCGTACCATCATGATCCTGATCGGCAGCTGGCTGGTGACGCGGTTCCACTGGATCTTGTACCTGTTTGGTGCGCTGCTGGTGGTAACAGGGGTGAAGATGTGGCTGGCGGCGGGGAAGGCACCAGACCTGGAGGACAATCCCGGGCTGAAACTGCTCCGTCGCCTGATGCACGTGTCGTCAAGCTTCGACGGCGAGCGCTTCTTTACTATGGAGAACGGCAGGCGTATCGCCACTCCGTTGCTCATGGTCGTGGCGATGGTTGGTATCGTCGATGTGATCTTCGCGGTGGACTCGATCCCGGCAATCTTCGCGATTACCACTGATCCGTTCATTGTCCTCAGCTCGAACGTCTTCGCGATCCTCGGCCTCAGGGCCATGTTCTTCCTGCTCGCCGCAGTCGCGTCCAAGTTCCACCTTCTCAACTACGGCCTTGCCGTCATCCTGCTGTTCATAGGCGCGAAGATGCTTATGGTTGATTTCATCAAGATTCCCGTCCTTGTTTCGCTCGGCGTCGTGGTCGTTGTGCTGGCGATCACAATGCTGTTGAGTGTGCGGACCGCACCGAGATTCCCCGAGCACGGCAAGAAAGCAGGCCACTCCCGGCAATGAACTATCGCTGGACGGTAGATAAAAAAGGGCTGCCCGATCCGGCAGCCCTTCTTGGTTTGCTCAGCAGCGCGGCGCTTACTTGCCCGCCATTCCCAGCAGCATCTCGTTGAGGCGCTTCACAAAGCTTGCCGGGTCGGCGAGGTTGCCGCCTTCGGCCAGCGTCGCCTGATCGAACAGGATGTGCGACCAGTCGTCGAACTTCGCTTCCTCGTACTTCAGGCGCTGCACCAGCGGATGGTCCGGGTTGATTTCGAGGATAGGCTTGGACTCTGGCGCGTTCTGGCCGGCCGCCTTCAGCATGCGCACCAGGTTGCCGGACAGCTCATGCTCGTCCGCGACCAGGCAGGCCGGCGAATCGGTCAGGCGGAAGGTCACGCGCACATCCTTGGCCTTGTCGGCCAGCGCGGTCTTCATCTTCTCGACCAAATCCTTGAACTGCGTCTCGGTTTCCTCGTGCTGCTTCTTCTCGGCTTCGTCTTCCAGCTTGCCGAGGTCGAGGCCGCCCTTGGCGACCGATGCCAGTTCCTTGCCTTCCACTTCATGCAGGAAGGACAGCATCCACTCGTCGACGCGGTCGGTCAGCAGCAGCACTTCAACGCCCTTCTTGCGGAAGATTTCGAGATGCGGGCTGTTCTTCGCCGCCGTGTAGTTCTCGGCGGTGACGTAATAAATCTTGTCCTGGCCTTCCTTCATGCGGCCGATGTAGTCGGCAAACGACACGTTCTGCGCATCGGAATCGTTATGCGTGGAAGCGAAACGCAGCAGCTTGGCGATCCGCTCCTTGTTGCCATGGTCCTCGCCGATGCCTTCCTTCAGCACCTGGCCGAATTCCTTCCAGAAGGTTGCGTACTTGTCCTTCTGCTCCTGTTCCTCGCTGTTGGCCAGTTCTTCCAGCAGGCCGAGCACGCGCTTGGTCGAGCCTTCGCGGATCACCTTCACGTCGCGCGACTCCTGCAGGATTTCACGCGACACGTTCAGCGGCAGGTCCGCCGAGTCGATCACGCCCTTCACGAAGCGCAGGTAGACCGGCATCAGCTGTTCCGCGTCGTCCATGATGAACACGCGCTTCACATACAGCTTGATGCCGCCGCGCTTGTTGCGGTCCCACAGGTCGAAGGGCGCGCGCTGCGGAATGTACAGCAGTTGCGTGTACTCGCTGCGGCCCTCGACGCGGTTATGCGTGAAGGTCAGCGGCTCCTCGAAGTCGTGCGACACATGCTTGTAGAACTCGTTGTACTGCTCCGGCGTGATGTCGGACTTGCTGCGGGTCCACAGCGCGCTGGCCTGGTTGACGGTCTCGAATTCATCCTTGACCACGGTTTCCTTCTTTTCTTCGTCCCACTCTTCCTTCTTCATCAGGATGGGCAGCGAGATATGGTCGGAATACTTGCGGATGATGGACTTCAGCTTCCAGACCGACAGCAGCTCGTCTTCGCCTTCGCGCAAGTGCAACGTGATGTCGGTGCCGCGAGAAGCCTTGTCGATTGCTTCGACGCTGAAATCGCCTTCGCCGCCCGACTCCCAGCGCACGCCTTCGGAAGCCGGCAGGCCGGCGCGGCGGGTCTCGACGGTGATTTTGTCGGCGACGATGAAGGCAGAGTAGAAGCCCACGCCGAACTGGCCGATCAGCGCCGCATCCTTCTGCTGGTCGCCGGACAGTTTCGAGAAGAACTCCTTGGTGCCCGACTTGGCGATGGTGCCGAGGTGGTCGATCGTGTCCTGCCGGCTCATGCCGATGCCGTTGTCGGAAATGGTGATGGTGCGCGCGGCCTTGTCGAAGGTGAGCTTGATCTTCAGCTCAGGATCGTTCTCGAACAGCGCGTTGTTGTTGATTGCTTCGAAGCGCAGCTTGTCCGAGGCGTCGGACGCGTTCGAGATTAGTTCGCGCAGGAAGATTTCCTTGTTGGAGTACAAGGAATGAATCATCAGTTGCAGCAGTTGCTTGACTTCTGCCTGAAAACCCAGGGTTTGCTTTTCGGTTACGGCCATTTTTTACCTCTAGAGTGGAGAGTCGTTAAGAAGAACAAGAATGAAGTTTTTGCCAAGATAGGGCTGGATTGAAATATTTCAAGAGTGCGGCCGAACCGGCTTACACATTTCGATACAAATCCCTGGACGGTGGACAATTCAGGGATACAAAAAAACGAGAACATCCGGAAACACTCATCTCCGGGGCGGGTCCGATCCTTTTCTGGCCTGTCCCGCAAGGGAAATCAATGAAGTCGCAAGAAGATAACAATCAGCAAGCAGAAACATCGTCTAACGTCGCCGGGCGCAAATCCGCGCAAAAAACAGGACGCAAATCCCTCATCGGCGTGGTCGTTGCCCTTCTCGGGCTGGCTGCACTTGGCTGGCTTGCCTGGTATCTAACGCACCAGCCCGCGCAGGACGAGGGAGGGCCGGGCAGCGGGCGGCCGGGCGGCGGCTGGCGGGGCGGGCCGCCGATGACGACAGTCGGCGTGGCGAGCGTCGAGCGGACCGACTTGCCGGTCATCGTCGATGCGCTCGGCACCGTGACCGCCACCGCCACTGCCGTGGTGCGGCCGCAGGTATCGGGCGTGCTGCAGAAGATTCATTTCCGCGAAGGGGAAATGGTCAAGGCCGGCCAGTTGCTGGCGACCATCGATCCGCGCCAGTTCGAAATGGCGCTGATGCAGGCCACCGGCCAGCGCAAGCGCGACGAGGCGCAGCTGGAGAACGCTAGGCTGACGCTGGAACGCTACCGCACGCTGCTGGAGCAGGATTCGATTGCGCGCCAGGAGGTCGATACGCAGGCGGCGCTGGTCAAGCAGTTGGAAGGCACGGTGATCGCCGACCGCGCCGCCGAGGGCACCGCGCGGCTGAACCTCGGCTACACCCGGGTCAACGCACCGATCGGCGGGCGCGTGGGCCTGCGCGCGGCCGATATCGGCAACGTGATCGGACCGGGCGACGCCAACGGCATCGTCGTCATCACGCAAACCGAGCCGATCGACGTCGAATTTGCGGTGCCGCAGGACCGCATTGGTGAACTGCGCCTGCGTATCAACGAAGGCGCGGCGCTGCCGGTGGAGGCGTTCGACCGCAGTCGCACGACCCTGCTGGATACCGGCCGCTTTCTGGCGATGGACAACCAGGTCGATGTGCAGACCGGCACGGTGCGCGCAAAAGCCCGTTTTTCGAATGCGAAACATGCGCTGTTTCCCAGCCAGTTCGTCAACGTACGGCTGCAGCTGCAGACCATCGAGGGCGCGCTGACGGTGCCGGTGACGGCGGTGCGCCACGGCGGCGAGGGCGAGTATGTGTATGTGCTCAACGCCGCTGAGCGCACCGTGTCGCTGCGCCCGGTGAAGCGCGGCCTGATGACGGCCGATAAGGTGCAGATCACATCGGGACTGACGGCAGGCGAGCAGGTGATCACCGAGGGCGCGGACCGGCTCAAGGACGGCGCGAGCGTCAACCTGCCGGGCGACGGAAAGAACGGCGGGCCGGATGCCTCCTCGCGGCCGCCGGCCGGCGCTGCCGGGAAGGCGCAATGAGCCCGTCGCGTCCCTTCATCGAAAGGCCGGTCGCCACCTCGCTGCTGATGCTGGCGATCGTGCTGGCCGGCCTCATCGGTTTTCGCTTTCTGCCACTGTCGGCGTTGCCGCAGGTCGATTTCCCGACCATCCAGGTGCAGACGCTGTACCCCGGCGCCAGCCCGGAAGTGATGAGTCGCAGCGTGACCGCGCCGCTGGAGCGGCAATTCGGCCAGATGTCGGGGTTGCAGCGCATGAGTTCCACCAGCGCCGCCGGCGTATCCATCGTCACGTTGCAGTTCGGGCTGGGCGAGACGCTGGACGTGGCCGAGCAGGAAGTGCAGGCTGCGATCAATGCCTCCGCCTCGCTGCTGCCGGCCGACCTGCCGGCGCCGCCGGTGTATGCGAAGGTTAATCCGGCGGATGCACCGGTGCTGACGCTGGCGATCACGTCCGACACGCTGCCGCTGACCGAGGTGCAGAATCTCGTCAATACCCGGCTGGCGCTGAAGATCAGCCAGGTGTCCGGCGTCGGCCTCGTCACGCTGTCAGGCGGCCAGCGACCGGCGGTGCGCATCCAGGCCGACACGCAGGCGCTCGCGTCGCAAGGATTGGGGCTGGACACGCTGCGCACCGCGATTGCCGCCGCCAACGCCAACAGCGCCAAGGGCAGCATCGACGGACCGACGCGTTCCTTTTCCATCAATGCCAACGACCAGCTGCTGACTGTCGCTGATTACAAGAACCTGATCGTCGCCTGGCGCAATGGCGCGCCAGTGCGCCTGTCGGAAGTCGCGCAGGTGGTCGACAGCGCGGAAAACGTCCGGCTCGCCGCCTGGGCCGGCCTGAAGCCGGCGGTCATCCTGAACGTGCAGCGCCAGCCGGGCGCCAACGTGATCGCGACGGTCGATGCGATCAAGGAACGGCTGCCGGAACTGCGCGATAGCCTGCCGGCCTCGGTACAGGTCGACGTGCTGAGCGACCGCACCAACGGCATCCGCGCTTCCGTCCAGCATGTGGAAATCGAGCTGCTCCTCGCGGTGGTGCTGGTGGTACTGGTGATCTTCGCCTTCCTGCATGACCTGCGCGCGACGGTGATCGCCAGCCTCGCGGTGCCGATCTCGCTGATAGGCACCTGCGGCGCGATGTACCTGCTCGGCTACAGCCTGAACAACCTGAGCCTGATGGCGCTGACCATTGCAACGGGTTTTGTCGTGGACGATGCGATCGTGATGATCGAGAACATCGCACGCTACATTGAAAAGGGCGAAAAACCGATGCAGGCGGCGCTCAAGGGCGCGACGCAGATCGGCTTCACCATCATTTCGCTGACGGTATCGCTGGTCGCCGTACTGATCCCCTTGCTGTTCATGGGCGACGTGGTGGGGCGGCTGTTCCGGGAATTCGCCGTCACGCTCGCCATCACCATCCTGATTTCCGCCGTGGTGTCGCTGACGCTGGTGCCGATGATGTCGGCGCGCTGGCATTCCACCACGCCGCCGGGCCAACATGGCATCGGCGCGCGCATCCAGCGCCTGTTCGACCGGCTGATCGGGCAGTACGATATTGCGCTGCAATGGGTGCTGGAGCGGCAGCCGCTGACGCTGCTGGTGGCGCTGGCGACGCTGGCGCTGACCGTGCTGCTGTACGTGCTGATCCCGAAGGGGCTGTTCCCGGTGCAGGAT
>JAEZVM010000314.1 GCA_023420795.1 Pseudomonadota bacterium | reverse complement strand
GCGATGGGTTATGTGGAGCCTGCCAGTGCTGCTGTCGGCAACGCACTGCAAGCTGTGGTGCGTGGCAAGCCGGTTCCGGTCGAAGTGGCGAAGACGCCGTTCGTGCCGCAACGCTACCATCGCGGCTGAAGGAATCCGATGAGCGAATCGAACACGGAAAAGAATGTCTCGCCGCGCCCGGTAAAGACTGGCGAGAAGCTTCGCGGAGCCGACAAGATGGCGCGCATCCCGATCAAGATCGTGCCCACCGAGCCGTCGCAGATCCTGCGCAAGCCGAAGTGGATACGCGCCGAGTTCACCGGCACGCGGGAAGTGCAGCGGCTGAAGTCGATCCTGCGCGAAAACAAGCTGCATACGGTCTGCGAGGAAGCCAGTTGCCCGAATCTCGGCGAGTGCTTCAAGAGCGGCACTGCGACCTTCATGATCATGGGCGACATCTGCACGCGCCGCTGTCCGTTCTGCGACGTCGGCCATGGCCGTCCGAATCCGCTCGACCCGGCCGAGCCGGTCAACATGGCCGAGACGATCAAGGCGATGGGCCTGAAATACGTGGTGATCACCTCAGTTGATCGTGACGACTTGCGCGATGGCGGTGCCGGACATTTTGTGGCCTGCATCCAGGAGACGCGTCGGCTGAACCCGGCAGTCCGGATCGAAATTCTGACACCGGATTTTCGGGGACGGGTGGATGTTGCTCTGGAACTGCTCGGCCAGGCACCGCCAGACGTGTTCAACCACAACCTGGAAACCGTGCCGCGCCTGTACCGACAGGCGCGTCCGGGAGCCGATTACGACCATTCGCTCGATCTGCTTCAACGATTCAGACACCGTCATCCTCACGTTCCGACCAAATCGGGTCTGATGCTCGGCCTCGGTGAGACCCTGGAGGAAGTCGAGGCGGTGATGCACGACATGCGGGAACATGGCATCGAAATGCTGACAATTGGCCAGTATCTGCAGCCAAGTGCCCATCATCTTCCGGTGCAGCGCTATGTCACACCGCAGGAGTTTGACGCATTGCGCGTGGCTGGCGAAAGAATGGGGTTCTCCAGCGTCGCTTCCGGCCCGATGGTCAGATCGTCCTACCATGCGGACTTGCAGGCGAAGGAGGTTGTGGCATCGTGTCTTTAAAACTTCTCGAATAGTTGTCGTTTTTGAAATTGCGCAAAGTTGGCCGATTTTAGGCTGCATTTACTTTTTTATAACGACTGTTGTGAATTCCCTCAACATGCTAACCGGTTGAGAATTCTCAAGCGTTTCCTGCACGATTTTGGTGATACTTGCTTCAGAGAAAATTCTTCCACTCAACGACCTTAAGGCCATGAAAGCAAAGTTCACAACTGACGACCTCATCGAGAATCTGATTGGTGCAACTCTGGGCGAAGAAGCGGATTGCCGCCAGCGACATGTTTTCCGAGAGGCATTGCGCGGATTGGTGCGCTTTGCCAAGGCGGAGCAAATGGCGGAAATCAAAACGAATGTCAGGAAGCTGACCGGCGCGATGGATGCACATGCCGCACGTCGCCGTGCCAAGGCAGTTCTTCTGGCACAACGCCTGCCCGGTATCCTGAACCAGGCGCAGCAGCAGTTCGAATTCAAGTCTTAAAGCTCCCGAACGCGAGGTCTCGCCGTCTTCCGGACCGAAGAGCCGAAAGGCGATAGAATGCCGGACTCATTTCAATCTTGCCGCTTTGCATAGTGAATCATTCACTGTCTTTATTTAGTAGCGGTATTCGATGGCCTCGCGTTTCGATTCATGAAAGTCTATAACCTCGGTTGCGACCATGATCATCACTTCGAAGGATGGTTTTCTTCCGAAGATGATTTCAGCAAGCAGTCGAGCGCCAGTCAGATCCAGTGCCCGGTCTGCGACAGCCGCGCCATAAGGAAACTTCCCGCCGCACCGCGTCTGAACCTGTCCGGCGCACAAACTCCTTCCGATGACGGTCGCGAAAAGGCTCTCACACACATCAAGAACCTGATGAGTCAGGTGATTGCCGCCACAGAAGACGTTGGCGAGCGCTTCGCCGAAGAGGCGCGCCGCATCCATTACAACGAGGCGCCCGAGCGGGCAATCCGCGGCGTGGCGAGCGTCCGCGAATGCGCGGAGTTGGTGGAGGAGGGCATCGAGGTCATGCCCTTGCCGCTGCCGACTACGTCAAAACAAACTCTGCAGTAAAAAAACAAGCCACTTCCTATCGCTGCCATCCCGTTGACGGCGGGTTGCTTGTTTGTGCCCCGTAATAAAAATCCGCTGTATAATCGTTTTAGAACGGTCGTGCTTTTTAACCGGGACACCAAGGAGACAGCATGGATTTGAACTACACGGCGGAAGACCTCGCCTTCCGCGACACCGTTCGCGCCTTCCTCGACGCGAACTTGCCGAAAGACCTGCAGCAAAAAGTCCTCAATCACAAACGCCTTTCCAAGGAAGACATCGTCCGCTGGCACAAGATCGTTGCTAGGCAGGGTTGGGTCGGCGCTAACTGGCCAGTCGAGTACGGCGGCACAGGCTGGACGCCGGTGCAGCGCCATATCTGGGAGGAGGAGTGTGCCGCTGCGGGTACACCGCCGATCATGCCGTTCGGTGTCGCGATGGTTGCGCCGGTGATCATGGCATTCGGCAATGAGGCGCAGAAGCGTCATTACCTGCCGCGCATCCTGAACTGCGACGACTGGTGGTGCCAGGGCTACTCCGAACCCGGTTCCGGTTCCGACCTCGCCTCGCTGAAGACGCGAGCCGAGCGACAGGGTGACCATTACATCGTCAACGGACAGAAGACATGGA
>JAEZVM010000189.1 GCA_023420795.1 Pseudomonadota bacterium | reverse complement strand
CGGACGTGCTGAAGCTGCCGTTCATTCGCGCCACCTCGCTCGGTCATGAAGTGCTGCACAACTGGTGGGGCAACGGCGTGTACGTGGACTACACGAAGGGCAACTGGTCCGAAGGCCTGACCACCTTCATGGCCGACTATGCATACAAGGAACGCGACTCCGTCGACGCGGCGCAGGCGATGCGGCTCGGCTGGCTGCGCGACTTCGCCGCTGTGCCCGCGGGAGAGGCGAAGCCGATCGCCGCATTTCGCTCGCGCACGCACGGCGCAGCCGCCGCGACCGGCTATGGCAAGGCGGCGATGCTGTTCGTGATGCTGCGCGACGAGATCGGCGAGGAAGCGTTCTCGCGCGGCATACGAGCATTTTGGGAAAAGCGCCGATTCAGCGCCGCATCGTGGAGTGACCTGCAGCGCGCATTTGAACAAGCGCATGGCCGCTCGCTGGAAACCTTCTTCGACCAGTGGCTGAATCGCGCCGGCGCGCCGGACGTGACGATCACATCAGCGACTGCGAAAGCAGCAGCGGGAAAAACCCGCCTGACGCTCGCGGTGAAGCAGAGCGCGCCGCCGTATGCGCTAAAGCTTCCGGTCGAGATCGCTTATGCCGATCGTTCCGAAATGCGTCGCATCGACATTTCGCGCACCAATGAAGCAGTAATGCTGGAACTGGACGCGATGCCGCAAGGCGTGCGCATCGATCCTGACTTGCGCATCTGGCGCGTGCTGCAGCAAGAGGAATTGCCTCCCATCCTGCGCCAGTGGATCGTCGCCCGCGCGCCGCGGCTGGTGATTGCGTCGCACGCAGCAGAAGTCCACGAGGCTGCGCAGGCGCTTTCGCAGCGATTGTTCGAAGCACCGGCGCAAAACATCCCGCTCGCGGATATCGGCCGTGGCAAGGAACCGGTACTGCTGGCCGGCCTGCATGCGGATGTGGACGCGGCACTGGCGCGTGCCAAACTGCCGCTCCGGCCGGAGCAACTGTCACGCGGTAGCGCACAGGTATGGACGATCCAGCACGAGAATGGCCCGCCGGTCGCGGTGGTATCGGCGCAGGATGCCGATGCATTGCGCGCGCTGCTGCGCCCGCTGCCGCATTACGGTTCACAGAGCTGGCTGGTGTTCGACGGCAGCCGCGCGCTCGAACGCGGCGTGTGGCCAGCTTCAGTGAAAACGGTCAAGGTGCAAAGCGTGCGCTGAAACTGCACGCAACACCCCGCTGTGCCATCCCGAACGGAGGTGAGGGATCTTATGCATCAGCGGGCATGAATAGGTGAGATCCCTCACATCCGTTCGGGATGACAGCGCTTCTCACATCTCACTTCCTCACGGTCGATGCATAGAATTTTTTCACATCGACCACATAGCGCCGCGTCTCCCTGAAGGGCGGCACGCCCTTGTACTTGCGCACATTGCCCGGCCCCGCGTTGTAGGCGGCGAGCACCTCATCGACGGTATCGTGATTGCTCATCAGGTATTTCAGATAGGCGGTACCGGCGTGGATGTTGATGTGTGGGTCGTACAAATGCTTGCTATTTTCCACGCCGACAAAGCGCCCTGTGGCCGGCGTGACTTGCATCAGTCCTTTCGCACGCCTGCGCGAAGTCGCGGTAGGGTTGTAGCCGGACTCCTTCTGGATGACCGCATGGATCAGTCCGGCAGGCACGCCGTGCCGGCTCGACGCCTGTTCCACGATGCTGTGATACGGTTTCTGTTCGCAAGCGCGGCAGGTGGCGTCGTCCATGATTTCCCGTATCGTCAGGGTGTACTCGGGCATGGCCGGCACATCGCCTGCCGCGAAGGTCCTGGACGTGCGATTTTTCCGAAAAGCCTTGGGCGCAAGCCCGAAGGTTCCCCATTCGGCGAGGATATCCCTCGCAGTCGTCGGACGCATGCGCTTCGGTTTGGCGGCAAGCGTGCCGGCGCTCTGCTGCTCCTGTTCGTTGGCGTTGCCGGAAGCAAACGGCATCGGGCCGGCGCAGGCGCCTAGCAACCCTGCAACCGTCAGGCCAGTAGCAAGCCGCATTACGACGCGTGATTTCTTGTTGAACATATGTTCCTCCCAAACAGGACCGGTCCTTGCCGCTGCTGCGGCACGCAGGAAATCCCGGGAAGGCAAACGAGGGGGAAAGACGAAGGCGCGTTTTTTCAAGCAGGCGGCGAGTGAAGAGCGAGCAAATCGACATCGC
This sequence comes from Pseudomonadota bacterium, assembly GCA_023420795.1. Taxonomy (GTDB): domain Bacteria; phylum Pseudomonadota; class Gammaproteobacteria; order Burkholderiales; family Burkholderiaceae_D; genus Noviherbaspirillum. Next base: position 4,902 of record JAEZVM010000189.1, on the reverse strand, counting down.
TGCCCGAAGCAGCCCTGCTGTCATAGGCGAAGCCCTTAGACCAGAAGCTTTGCGTCCCCGCCTTTCGGCTGGTTTGCCAATTCGAGTCGGTTTCAGACAGGATAGCTTTTTTGATTTCTCACAGGAAATTGAAAAATACAATTTCCTTTTCTGCGCTCATCCATTTTCAAGCCTTGCCTGTTTGGCAGCAGATTGGGGCGAAGCGCTTCTTCTATGCGGTAAAAAGGCGCCACTTTGTTCGAAAACCATTAATATGAGCGCCATTCAAGCAGCAAGGCTTCGACACAACTACTTTGACGATTAGGCAATGAAACAAGATCCCCGCTTTCCCAACCTGTATATCTGCAACCACCCGCTGATCCAGCACAAACTGACGCATATGCGCGACAAGGACACGTCCACCCGTACCTTCCGCGAGCTGCTGCGCGAAATCACGCTGCTGATGGGCTACGAGATCACGCGCGACCTGCCGCTGACGACGATGCGCATCGAAACGCCCCTGGAAATCATCGACGCGCCGGTCATCGCAGGCAAGAAGCTGGTGGTGGTGCCGGTTCTGCGCGCCGGCATCGGCATGAGCGACGGCCTGCTGGAACTGGTGCCGTCGGCACGCGTCGGCCACATCGGCGTCTATCGCGATCCGGACACGCATATGCCGGTGGAATACCTGGTGCGTTTGCCGGACCTGGCCGAACGTCACTTCATCCTGTGCGACCCGATGCTCGCGACCGGCAATTCGGCGGTGCATGCGGTCGATGTGCTGAAGAAACGCGGCGTTGGCGCCGACCAGATCGTGTTCGTAGCGCTGGTCGCCGCGCCCGAGGGCGTGCAGGTGTTCCAGAAGGCGCATCCGGATGTGAAGGTGTATGTCGCATCGCTCGATTCGCATCTGAACGACCATGCGTACATCGTCCCCGGACTGGGCGACGCGGGAGACCGTCTGTTCGGCACGAAATAGATTCGACTCACACACAGAGGAGCCACGCGGATGTGGGATTATCCGAACCCCCATATGCTTTCCGTCGCCCCGCAGGAGGGCGACATCGACGGCCTCAACCACACCAACAATGCCGTCTATGTGAAGTGGTGCGAGCAGGTCGCCTGGTCGCATTCCGAGCATCTCGGCCTGAACCTGGACGACTACCGGCGACTGGACCGCGCGATGGCGATCCGTCACGGTGCGTACGATTACTTGCTGCCCACGTATGTCGGAGAGCAGCTCATGCTCGGCACCTGGCTGGTCGGCGGCGACGGGAAGGCGAGCATGGAGCGCCGCTTCCAGATCGTCCGCCCCGCCGACGGCGTCACCGTCCTGCGCGGCCGCTGGGACCTGGTCTGCATCCAGCTGAGCACCGGACGGGTGCGCCGGATGCCGGAAGAGTTCATCGATGCCTACATGCCGGCGCTGGTGGAAGGTTCGGAGGGCGTGGGAGAAGTCGCGCTGCCCGAGGCGAGCTGAAAAACATGCGGGTGCCGCAGCCCCCATTACCGCTTCAACATGTCATTCCGAACGCAGTGAGGAATCTCATGCGTCCTGCGCATACGACTGTTGGAGATCCCTCGCTTCGCTCGGAATGACTGGCCAAGAATAGTTATCAGGCAGCCAGCGCCAGCAGATGCTGCCTCGCCACCTCAAACTCCCGCTTCAGGTTTTCCAGCAACTCCGGCGCACCATCGACTTTCCCCTCTCTGCCTAACCGCTCCAGCTCCATGCAATGCTTGCGCATGCGCAGCACGCCCAGGTTCTCGATGCTCGACAGGAAGCGATGGCTGGCCGACAGCAGTTCTTCCGTATTCTTGTTGGTCACCGCCCGCGCGATGTTCTGCAAATGTTTCGGCGAGTCGTTGATGAATAGCTGGATGATGTCGGCAACCAGGGTCGGATTGTTCTCGTCCTGCAGCTCCAGCAACTGATCGATGCGGCGACGGTCGATCACGGTTGCCGTATCTTCCGCGATTGTGCTTGCCGGGCGCGCGACCGCCACCAGCACGCTGCGCACATCGTCCAGCTCAACCGGTTTGGACACGTAGGAATCCATGCCGGCCGCGAGGCATTTCTCGCGATCGCCGGGCATCGCGTTCGCCGTCATCGCAATCACGCGCGGCGACGCATCGCCGAAGCGCGCGCGCAGCCGGCGCGTCGCCTCCAGCCCGTCCATCTCCGGCATCTGCACATCCATCAGCACCACGTCATAGTTTTGCCGCTCCAGCGCGTCGAGCACCTCGACGCCGTTGGCGACCACATCGGCGCGGTATCCCAGATGGGCAAGCAGCTGCTGCACCACTTTCTGGTTCACGGTGTTGTCCTCGGCAACAAGGATGTGCAGCGGCAGCGTTTCAGCCAGCTTGCCGGTGTCAGTACGCGGGCGCTGCACGACAGCCTGCAAGGGCTCGATGCGCATCGAATGTAGCAGCGCATCGAACAGCGCATTCGGCTTGATCGGCTTGGTCAGGTAGGCGGCGAACTGCACCTGCGTCATCTTGGTATCGCGCGGCCGGTGCGCGACCGAAGTCAGCATGATCAATGGCAGCGCCTGCGGGTCGCGGTACTTGCGGATTTCGAGCGCCAGTCCGAGGCCGTCCATCTCCGGCATGCTCATGTCGAGGATCGCGACATCGAACGCATGGCCGTGGCGCACCAGGTCCAGCGCCTCGATCGCCGATGCCGCCGCCGACGGCACCATGCCCCACAGCAGCGCCTGCTTGACCAGGATGCGGCGATTGGTGCTGTTGTCATCGACGATCAGCACATGCTTGCCGGCCATCGCCGACGAGCGCTCCTGCAAGAAACTCTGCGCGAGCTGCGAACCGGAGGCTTCGGCGACGATCGTGAAATGGAAGGTCGAACCGGCTCCAACCTCGCTGTCCACCCACATCCTGCCACCCATGATCTCGGTCAGCCGCTTGCTGATCGCAAGACCAAGACCCGTGCCGCCATACTTGCGCGTGGTCGATGCATCGACCTGCATGAAAGCCTGGAATAGTTCGGTCAGCCGCTCCGGTGGAATGCCGATACCGGTATCCTTCACCGAGAAATGCACTTCATGCCGCACATCGTGCTGGACCTCGTCCAGCGGCCGCGCCGATACCGACACCACCACTTCGCCGCGATGCGTGAACTTGATCGAATTCGACAACAGGATCACCAGCACCTGCCGAAGCCGCGTCACGTCGCTGACCAGCGCCGCCGGCACGCTATCGTCGATGAAGTATGCAAGATTGATGTTCTTCTCGCCGGCGTCCGACGAGAGCAAATCGAGCGACTCCTCGATGCAGCGTCGCAGGTCGAACGGCTGGCGCTCGATCTCCAGCTTGCCGATCTCGATCTTCGAATAATCGAGAATGTCGTTGATGATGGTCAGCAGCACCTCGCTGCTGGCACGAATGGTTTCCGCGTAGTCGCGCTGCTCGTCATCGATATGTGTGTTCAGCAGCAGGCTGGTCATGCCAATCACCGCGTTGAGCGGTGTGCGGATTTCGTGGCTCATGTTGGCGAGGAACATGCTTTTCGCCTGCATCGCCGCCTCGGCCTTTTCCTTCGCCTGCTCCAACTCGCGCTCGTATGCCTTGCGCATCGAGATGTCACGCAGGATAACGGTATAAATCCGCTGGCCATCCGCCTCCAGCTTGGAGATCGAGGCCTCCGCCGGAAACTCCGTGCCGTCCTTGCGCACCGCGAAAATGGTGCCGCGCTCGGCCATCTTGCGCGCAGCCTGGCCCGACTTGTCGAAACTCTCGATGTGCCTGCCATGCCCCGGGTGATAGCGCGCCGGCAACAGCAGGTGCAGGTGCTGGCCGACGGCTTCCTCCGCGGACCAACCGAATACCCGCTCCGCACCCTGGTTGAACAGGATGATCTTCTGCGCGCCATCGATGCAGATGATCGCGTCATCGGCGATGCCGAGAATACCGTTGAGCTGCGCGAAGGTGAGATTCATGGTTATCGTGGCCGGAGAGCTTTCGAATCTGGAGAACTTCCGGGAGAGCGATCTTCTCGTGTCACCGAGTAGCGCTGGGATGGTCCCGATATGCCAGATCGTAACACGACGTTACAACTACTATCAGTCAGCCAAAACTATAGCGAGAAGGTCGTCTTTCAGACAATTCCGCTGTCGCAGTTAATCTGTTATTCCGGACAAATGTGAAGAATCTCACGCTCCTCGAATGTACGAGCAGATGAGACCCTTTGCTGCGCTCGCAAGGATAAGGAATGGGAAAAGCAAGCCCACGTCCGGCTAATAGGCACTCAACGCCCTCTTTTTCCTCTCCATCATCCGCCAGATGAACGGCGTAAAAATGAGCTGCATCGCCAGTTCCATCTTCCCGCCCGGGACGACGATGGTATTGGCGCGTGACATGAAGGAATCATTGATCATGTTCAGCAGGTAGGGGAAATCGATACCCTTCGGATTGGCGAAGCGGATCACGACGAAGCTCTCATCCGGTGCGGGGATGTCGCGCGCGATGAACGGGTTCGACGTATCGACGCAGGGCACGCGCTGGAAATTGACATGCGTGTGCGTGAACTGCGGGCAGATGTAATTGATGTAGTCCGGCATGCGGCGCAGGATGGTATCGGTAACCGCCTCGGTCGAGTAGCCGCGCTTGGACTTGTCGCGCCACAGCTTCTGTATCCATTCGAGATTGATCACCGGGACCACGCCGATCAGCAAATCCGGATGCTGCGCGATATTCACATCGCCATGTACGACCGCGCCGTGCAGGCCTTCGTAGAACAGCAGGTCGGTGTCGGGCGGCAGATCTTCCCATGGCGTGAAGGTGCCGGGATCCTGGTCGTAGGGCGCAGCTTCGCCGGCGTCGTGCAGGTATTTGCGGGAGCGGCCGGTACCGGTTTCCGAATAGCTGCGGAACAGCCCTTCCAGCTCCTCGAACAGGTTGTTG
>JAEZVM010000106.1 GCA_023420795.1 Pseudomonadota bacterium | reverse complement strand
GTAGCCAGCGCCGCCTCCGCTTTCGCATTCCAGATATGCCCGTAGTTGAGCCTGATGCAATTCGTGAAGCTGCGACGCGCGGAGAACATCGGGCCGGGCGCTGAGCTGATCCCGAGCGATAGCGCCTGCCGATGCACCTCCAGCGTATTCACTCTGCCGGGCAGTTCAATCCATAAGAAATACCCCCCGTTTGGCCGAGTAGCCTTGGTGCCCTTTGGGAAGTGGCGGACCACGGCCTGCGCCATCGCACTCTGCTGCACGGAAAGTGCATGACGCAATTGGCGCAAATGCTTGTCATACCCGCCCTTGGCCAGATAATCGGCAAGCGCTGCCTGGGCCGGCGCGGACGTGGATAGGGTGGTGGTGAGTTTCAGACGGGCGACTCTTTCGGCAAACCGTCCCGGCACTGCCCAGCCAACCCTGTACCCCGGCGCAAGGCACTTCGAGAAAGAGGAGCAATGCATGACCAGCCCCTTGCGATCGAATGCCTTGGCCGGAAGCGGCCGCCTGCTGCTGAAATACAGCTCTCCGTACACGTCATCCTCAATGAGCGGCACCTCATGTTCCGCGAGAAGCTCGACCAGTGCCTTCTTCTTCTCGTCCGGCATCAGGCTGCCCAACGGATTCTGAAAGTTGGTCATCAGCCAGCATGCCTTTGGCTTGTGGCGTTCCAGCGCGTGCGCCAGCGCATCCAGGTCAATACCGTCGCGCGGATGGGTCGGTACTTCGATCGCATTCAGGCCGATGCGCTCAAGCGCCTGTAATGCAGCGTAAAAAGTGGGTGACTCAATGACGACGCTATCGCCCGGCCGCGTAACGGCCTGCAGGCACAGGTTCAGCGCCTCAAGCGCGCCGTTCGTGATGATGATCTCGTCGGTATGAATATGAAGTCCGTCGGCCAGATAACGCAGCGCGATCTGCCGCCGCAAGCTGGCATTGCCGGGAGTAAGGTCATCCACCGTGCTCCACGGATTCATGTCCTGCACGCTCGCGGCCATCGATCGGGCAAGGCGCGGCAAGGGGAACAGAAGAGGACTCGGGAATGCGGACCCGAACGGAACCACATCGCGCGTTCTTGTCGATTGCAGCACATCGAAAACCAGCTGGCTGACATCCACCGCGGTCGATTCTTCCGCAGGCCGGGAAGAAACTTCGGGCTCAGGCGGGAGCGACTGGTCTCCGGCAATGACGTAATACCCGGAACGTTCACGAGCACGTATCAGCCCGCGCGCTTCAAGCAGGTAATACGCCTGGAATACCGTCGACGGGCTGACGTCCCTGCGCTCGCTTGCCTGCCGGACCGAAGGAAGGCGATCGCCGAGCTTCATCACGCCAGTGCGAATCGACTGCGCGATTTCCTCGGCCAGCGCTTCATAACGTTTCATTGAAACCCTGCTCCCTTCCCCGTCGTCGCAAGATCGTGTGGGCCAAGCCGGCCTATGTATTCTTGCTCAGAGTATCCGTCAACAGCAGCGCGACAGGAGCAAATGCGATGAAGATGCGCAGGACCCACGCAATGAACGGATGGAAGTCGCCCGATTCGAGAAAACAGCGCGCAACCACGGCACCCTTTATACAGATGATCGCCGCGACCAAAAGCGGCATCCACGATGCATGGCCGTAGCGGCCGCCGAGCAGCAGGCTGACGCAGGTAAGCGCAAGAAGCACGAGCCATGCGTGAACTTGAGTGGTTCTTTTCGCAGTTACGGTAGTCATGATTCAGGCCAGTACGTAAAACAGCGGGAAGATGGCAAGCCATATGATATCCGTCGCATGCCAGTAGCAGGCAAGCGCTTCCAGGCCATCATGCTGTTCGGCGGAGTACGCCTTCATCGACATCCTGGCGAACACCCAGCCCATTCCCAGTATGCCCCAGCAGGCGTGCACCAGATGATTCAAAGTCAGATAGTAGTAAACCGTATAGAAGATGCCAGCCTTTCCATCGATGCCGTGCGCAAGATTCCAATCGATCTCGAACATCTTCACGATCGGATAACCAAGCGCGGTAACGATGGCGGCGAGCATCCAGTATCTTGCGCGGCACACATTATCTTCTTTCATCGCCCCGACCGCGCATGCTATGAAGAAGCTGCTGGTCACCATCAGCACGGTATTGATCGCACCTGCCGTGGTCCATATCAGTTCCGGACCATTCCTGAATGCCTCGGGATTGTGATACCGGGCGATGAAATAGACGATGAACATCAGTGCGAATTCGACGAATTCGCAGGTGATGCCGACCCAAATCCCCTTGTTTCCCGGAATGCGTCCGCCAACTCCGACAGCCGTTCCGGAAACGTATGCAGCACTCGCCGCCATAATGCTCCGCTTTCTAAAAATTGAACCTGCTCACAAAAATATGCTGCCTAGCGCGGGATGAAAAACGTCGCCTTTTCCCGTACCTCGATCTGCTGATCGTCCAGCGCCTGCAGCTCGAACACCACTTCGTTCGATCCCGGCTTTCCTTTCCCTCGGGGGACCCTCACCGTGACCGGAACGGAGCGCGACTCCGTTCCTTCAAGCAGCACCTCCTCCGCCGAAATAACGGATATGCCGTCAATGCCGGCCACCGAGATCCGGTAGCGATGCGCCGTCTCGCTGGTGTTCATGACCTGCAGCCGGAACACGTTCTCGATCATGCCGTCTTCTAGCTCCCGCGCCATCGTTCCACGGTCCCGTATCACATCCATCTTCAGCGGCGTGCGGGTGAGTAGCGTCATCCAAAAGGCGGCGATCATCAGAACGAGTATGCCGCTATAGATCAGGACCCGCGGGCGTAACACGCGCTTGCCGATCTGCTTCGACGTAAGGCTGTCGCGCAAGGCATTGTCGGTGGTGAAGCGTATCAACCCGCGCGCCGCGCCTATCCTGTCCATCACTGAATTACAGGCATCGACGCAGGCGGCGCATCCGATGCAGTCATGCTGCAGTCCGTTGCGGATGTCGATGCCGGTCGGGCATACCTGCACACACAGCGAGCAATCGATGCAACTGCCGGTTGCGCCGACCGACCGCGAGGACTTGTCGAGCGCAGCACGGGGTTCGCCACGCTTGCTGTCATAACTGACGATCAAGGTGTCCGGATCGAACATCGCGCTCTGGAAACGGGCATACGGGCACATGTAGCGGCAGACCTGTTCGCGCAGCCAGCCTGCATTGCCGTAGGTTGCCAATCCATAGAACAGGATCCAGAATGATTGCCACGGTCCGAGCGAAAACGATGCCGCCTCTGCAGAAAGCGTATGGATCGGTGTGAAATAGCCGACGAAGGTGAAGCCGGTCCACAACGAAAAAGCGATCCACACCGCATGCTTTGCCGACTTCCGAGTAATCTTTTGGATCGTCCACGGCTGCCTGTCGAGGCGCATGCGGGCGCTACGCTCGCCTTCGATGCGACGCTCGACCCACATGAAAATCTCTGTATAGACAGTCTGCGGACAGGAGAAGCCGCACCAGACACGCCCGGCAAGCGCGGTGAAGAGGAAAAGCGAAAATGCGGCGATGATGAGCAGCAGTGCCAGGAAGACCAGATCCTGCGGCCACAGCACGACGCCAAACAGATAGAACTTGCGCGCCGCAAGGTCAAACAGAACGGCCTGGCGTTCATTCCACTGCAGCCACGGCAGGCCGTAGAAAACTGCCTGTGTCAGCCACACGCAGATCCAGCGCCAGTTCGCGTACCACCCTTTTGCCTCCCGGGCGTAAATCTGGGCTCTTGGCGCGTACATCTTGACGACGGATACCGGCTTAGCCGATTGATTCATGATCTTCGCCTGTTGATTGTTGCGGGGCAGTCGGCGCAAGCATCACGCCGTGCCTAATTGTCTTTCCCAGGCAGAAGAAAAAACAGAAGCAGAACAGAGAAAAAATACCGTATCAGATGACCGGACTTTGGAAAACGGAGGCGGCAGAATTAATGCAATTTTCGCGTCAGAGTTGCAATTGAATGGCCAGAGCTAGTGCAAAGCCTACTGCGCCACGGCGATACCGAAGACTGAAGGGCCGACCATTTGGTCGGCCCTTTCTTCTGAGCGGGGAAAAGCGGTGACGACAACGTCCGCTTTGGGACACCAGACGGTCAAAGTGAACGGATGTCGATATGCCACCGATCGGCCAACACCTGCCTCTCGGGCTGACTTTGGAGCCCCCATTACCGGTCGGTCGTCAGTCAATGAGCCGGGCAGCGCCCGTTCGAAACACTACAGGGCGCCATCCAATACAGCACGACCCACCCGTGTGTGATTCAGGTGAGAGAGTCAGGGGAGATAGCACTGCCTATTGTTCATTTGCCGGCTTGCCAGTTCCAATCCCACTTTGCCCGACATTCGCGCAGACCTAGATTGACGAAATGCGTCCTAACAAATGATCGCGGGAGCTTTGGCTGAGCGGGGCTGGCGCTCAGATGCCGGAAGATGGAGATCAGCGGTGGAAGATCTGGACCGCACTGCGCAGCGTACCGGCCTGTTGTTTGAGGCGCTCGCTGGTGGCAGCGTTTTGCTCGGCCAAGGCGGCGTTTTGCTGCGTAGTGCGTTCAATGTCGCTGATGGCACGATTGACATCGCTCACGCCCATCGATTGCTCGTGGGCCGCTTGCGTAATTTCCTGCACCAGAGTGGTGACATCCGATACGGAGCGCACCATGGAGCTGATGATTTCTGCGGCAGAGTTGACATGTTCCGAACCTTGCTTGACCTGTTCGCTGGAGGCCGTGATCAAGGCGCGAATTTCCTTGGCCGATTCGGCGCTGCGGTTGGCCAGGAAGCGCACTTCCGAGGCGACCACGGCAAAGCCTTTGCCCATTTCGCCCGCCCGTGCTGCTTCCACAGCCGCATTCAGTGCGAGAATATTGGTCTGGAAGGCAATACTTTCGATCACCTTGATGACTTCGGTCACCCGCCCTGACGCTTCGTCAATCGACTTCATGGTCTTCACCAGGTCTGCCACTGAAGCGCCACCGGTGCTGGCCGTGCGACTGACTTCCTGGGTATTGTTTTCCACCTGCCGCGCCGTGCCGGCCGTCTGCTGCACCACCGAAGTAATCTGTTCCATGGCCGACGCGGTCCGCTCCACGCTGGACGACTGTTCTTCCGAGCGCTCGGACAGGTGGTTGCTGCCCTGGGCAATTTCCTCGGCGGCTGCCGTGATACTGGACACTTCCGCCCGCACATCCTCGACGATAGCTTGCATGTTCAGATTGATCAGGCGAATGTTCCGGCTCAGCTGGCCAATCGGGTGGCGCATGTCGACGGGTATGTCGCCCTCCAGATTGCAGCCGGCGATGCGCGCAGCCAGATCGGTACAGTGCTTTAGGGGCTGGGCCACGGTCCCGTGGAACCAGCCCAGCACACCGGCTGCGCCCAGCACCAGTACGACGGCGTCGAGTGCCGGTCCGAAGCTTGTGCCGGCCCCAACCAAGTGGGTGGCCAGCAGGGCCGATAACCACAGGCCCAGCGCCCCGGCCATGCGTTGGGTCAGCGAGAGGCGGAACACGCGCTGGGGCCAGTCGCGCCAGCCGACTTTGCGTACGCCGCCGGCATGCAGGCGTACGCGTGGCCCGCTATTTCCGGGTTCCCGTATGTGCTGGTACAAGGCTTCAGCGTCGGCGATCTGCTCCCGAGTGGGCTTGGTACGCACCGAGATATATCCGACGTTCTTACCGTTGCGGACCACCGGGGTGACATTCGCCAGCACCCAGTAGTGGTCGCCGTTCTTGCAGCGGTTCTTCACCACGCCCGACCAGGGGCGGCCGCGGCCGATGGTGGACCACAGGTCGTGGAACGCTTCCGGCGGCATGTCGGGATGGCGTACCAGGTTGTGCGGCTGCCCCAGTAGTTCATCGTAATCGTAGCCGCTGACAGCAACAAAAACGGCATTGGCATGGGTGATGCGGCCTTGGGCGTCGGTCGTCGACACCAGCATGGCATCATCGCTTAACTCGAGTTCACGCTGAGTAACTGGCAAGTTGGTGCGCATCGCTTCTCTAATGGTAGTAGAGCGCCCGGGGAAGATTGTGAGGTTGGGCGTATCACCTCCGGCAGGCGTGGCGACTGTAGTAGCTGCGCTGGCGAGACCATGGAAATCTTAGGTTGTAATGATATAAATCAATCTTCTTCCATCCATGATCCAGATCAAAATCAGTTGCCATGTGGTGAGTTTTTGCGATGACCAGCAGGCGGCACCGTGCCTTTCGACACGATCATGCTACGGTTTCACTGAACAGGTAGCAGGCCACTTTTCGCCGGTCCAACATTGTTGTGCCGGAGCGCCAAGCGTCGTAATGGGGCAATTTCTCGAAAGGGGTTACCGCACTCTGCTGCTCTTGGAAGTACTCCCCAAATCAGAAGCAAATTGGGACACGCAGAGGTTGCGAAATAGAGAAGGGAACAATACACTGCACAACGTTTCTTAGTGGAAATTGTTGTGATGGATATTTTGCAGCCGGCCGGCTTACCCGCAGTCGAACAAATCGATCAGCGCCAGGCACCCCGTGTACTGTTCCGTCACAAAGGATTGTTTATTGCCGGTTCGGCGCGCCATGCCGTTCGCACCGAAGACATTTCTCTGCTCGGATTAAGCTTTTTCATTGACACGCCGCTTCCTGCCGGACTGCTGTGTG
>JAEZVM010000104.1 GCA_023420795.1 Pseudomonadota bacterium | reverse complement strand
CGAAAGAATCATCTTCAGGCGCAGCGGCAGATCGGCATCGGGCGTCTTGATGGTGCCCGATGCGATATAGCTGAGCTTGTTGCCCTGCTTGCTGATCACGCCGAAGCCGGTGGTGCGCAGGCCGGGGTCGATGCCGAGGATTTTCATTACAGCGCCCCTTCCCACATATGCAGGAAGGGCATCTCAAATATCAATGACGGAAGTGACGTGTGCCGGTGAACAGCATGACCACGCCGCGCTCGTCCGCCGCATCGATCACTTCCTGATCGCGCATCGAACCGCCCGGATGGATCACGCAGGTCGCACCCGCATCGACCACCACGTCGAGTCCGTCACGGAACGGGAAAAAAGCATCCGACGCAACCGCCGAACCAACCAGTGTCAGGCCGGCATTCTGCGCCTTGATCGAGGCGATGCGCGCGGAATCGACACGGCTCATCTGGCCGGCGCCGACGCCGAGCGTCATGCCGTTGCCGCAGAAGACGATCGCGTTCGACTTCACGAACTTGGCGACGCGCCATGCGAACATCAGATCCTGCATCTGCTGTGGCGTCGGCTGCTTGCGGGTCACGACCTTCAGCTCGGCGACGGCAACATTCTTCGCGTCCGGCGATTGCAGCAGCAGGCCACCGCCAACACGCTTGAAGTCGTAAGCGTTGACCATATTCGCCAGCGGGATTTCAAGCAGGCGGACATTCTGCTTCGGCGCGAAAACCTGCTTCGCTTCGGCGGAAAACGACGGCGCGATCAACACTTCGACGAACTGCTTTGCGACCGCTTCAGCGGTCTTGCCGTCGAGTTCACGGTTGAACGCGATGATGCCGCCGAACGCGGAGGTTGGATCGGTCTGGAATGCCTTGCTGTACGCTTCCAGCGGGTCGGCGCCGATTGCCACACCGCACGGATTTGCATGCTTGATAATCACGCATGCCGTCTCTTCAAACGTCTTCACGCATTCCCAGGCCGCATCGGCATCGGCAATGTTGTTGTAGGATAGTTCCTTGCCCTGCAGCTGCTTGTAGTTGGCCAGCGCGCCGGCCACCGGAGCGATATCGCGATAGAACGCGGCCGACTGATGCGGGTTTTCGCCGTAGCGCATTTCCTGCACCTTTTCGAAATGCAGGTTCAGCGTCTGCGGGTACGCGCTGCGCGTCGCATGCTGCTTGTCCTCGCCGAGCGCGGTCAGGTAATTGGTGATTGCGCCATCGTATTGCGCGGTATGCGCGAACACTTTCTTCGCGAGCACGAACTTCGTGTCGTAGCTGACCTCACCCTTGTTCGCCTTCATTTCATCGAGCACGCGGCTGTAGTCGGCCGGGTCGCAGACTACAACCACATCCTTGTGATTTTTGGCCGACGAGCGCAGCATGGTCGGGCCGCCGATATCGATGTTCTCGATGGCGTCTTCCAGCGAGCACTCATCCTTGGCGACCGTCTGCTGGAACGGGTAGAGGTTTACCACCACCATGTCGATGGTCGGAATGCCATGCTTTTCCAACGCCGCCACATGCTCCGGCAGATCGCGTCGCGCGAGAATCCCGCCATGCACCTTCGGATGCAACGTCTTCACGCGGCCATCAAGCATTTCCGGGAAACCGGTATAGTCGGCGACTTCGGTCACCTTCACGCCATTATCGGCCAGCAGCTTCGCGGTACCGCCGGTGGACAGGATGTTGACGCCTTGCGCAGCAAGAGCCTTGGCAAAATCGAGGATGCCCGTTTTATCGGAAACGGAGATGAGTGCTTGTCTGATCATGATGGAAGTGCTGAAGTGATTGATAGCGTAAAAGCAATGGCGCCGCCCGACGACATCCGGTGCGGCGGCACTGCTCTTACGTTATAGATCACAGCAAGCCGTGCTGTTGCAGCTTCTTGCGCAAGGTGTTGCGGTTAATCCCGAGCATTTCGGCGGCCAGCGACTGGTTGCCGGAAGCGCGCGCCATCACCACTTCGAGAATCGGCTTCTCAACGGTAAAGACCACCATTTCATAGACATTCGATGGCTGCAGCTCGCCCAGATCCTTGAAATATTTCTCGAGGCTTTTCCTGACGACGTCCTGGATATTGTCTTTGCTCATTGCAGTCAGATTTATATTTTTTATATGGGGTTCAAGCAGCCAGCTTTTGCTCGGCAAGCCGGTATTGTAACCGCTCGCCAAACCCTGCCTGCGATTCGAAAAATGCATCGACCGCAGCCAGCTGTTCGTCGCAGCTTTCAAGGCGGTTCATGCGCTGACGGAATGCCTCACCTTCCGGCAGGTCGCGCACATACCAGCCGATATGCTTGCGGGCGGTACGCAAGCCCATGTACCCGCCGTAAAACGCATAATGCGCCTGCAGATGCTCGCGCATCAGCGCGCGCACCTCAGCCACCAAAGGCGCCGGCAGATGTTCGCCGGTGCGCAGGAAGTGTTCGATTTCGCGGAAAATCCACGGCCGCCCCTGCGCGGCGCGGCCTACCATGACAGCATCGGCACCGGTTGTCTCCAGCACATACTTCGCCTTTTCCGGCGTGGTGATATCGCCGTTGGCCACGACTGGTATCGACACCGCCGCCTTGACCGCAGCGATCGTGTCGTATTCCGCTTCGCCGCCGTAACCGTCGGCACGGGTGCGACCATGCAGGGTCAGCATCGCGATGCCGCTGTCCTGTGCCATTCTTGCAATCGTCAGCGCGTTCTTGTTCTGCCGGTCCCATCCGGTGCGGAATTTCAGCGTGACCGGCACATCGACTGCGGCAACCACCGCGTCGAGAATCTCGCCGACCAGTTTTTCATCCTGCAGCAGAGCGGAGCCGCACCAGCTGTTGCACACCTTCTTGACCGGACAGCCCATGTTGATGTCGATGATTTGTGCACCGCGATCGACATTGAACTTCGCGCATGTCGCCAGGACCGCCGGATCGGCGCCGGCAATCTGCACTGCTTTCGGCTCCATCTCGCCATCATGGTTGATGCGGCGCGCGGTTTTCTCGCTGGCCCACAGGCGCGGGTCCGACGCTGCCATTTCCGATACGGCATAACCGGCGCCGAGCTGCTTGCATAACTGGCGGAACGGCCGATCTGTCACCCCCGCCATCGGTGCGACGAAGATGTTGTTGCGAAGGGAATAAGGGCCAATATTCACGACAGGACGTCAGCAATAGGATCGGTGCGGCAAACCGCTATTTTATCCCGAGGGACCGCGGCTCAAGTCAAGAGCGATCGACTTCGTCCAGCGCCGCCGCCTCCAGCATTTCGAGGTGGCGCACATCGCCCCAGTGCAATATGCGTAGCGCCTGTCCGTCCCAATGGAAGCGGTTGATGCTGGCGTTGAAAATGTCGAAGTCGCGCTTGCGGGCAAAATCCATTCCCTGCGCCGCGCGATACGCGCATTCCAGCACGCCGCCATGCGCGACCAGCGCTACTTTCCGATACTTGTTTTCACTGACCAGCCGCGTGATGGTGCCGATCACGCGCTGCGAAAACTCGCGCATGGTTTCGGCGGCATGCACGCCGGCGGGAAAGCGCACATCTATATCGCGCGCCTGCCACGCGGCATGCGCTTCCGGATAGCGCTGATGGATTTCCGCATACAGCAAGCCTTCGAACGCACCATAGCAGCGTTCGCGCAGGCCGCGCTCGACCTGTACCGCCATCCCGCGCGGCGCGGCAATCGCCTCCGCAGTCTGCCGCGCACGCTGCAAATCGCTGGAAATGATCACATCCAGCGGCTCATCCAGCAGGGCTTGCCCAAGCGCAGCGGCCTGCCGCTCGCCTTCCGTATTGAGCGGAATGTCGGCGTGACCCTGCAGGCGCTTGATAGCATTCCAGGCCGTCTCGCCATGGCGGATCAACAAGATTTCAGTCACAAAAACTCCATATTCGTTTTATCTGGCAGCAGCCAGTCGAGGGCAGATCGCAAGGTCCGCAAGCCAGATCTGCCCGGTATGCTGCCGCCCACATGAAAACGCTCAGGCCTGCGGCCGCACCTGCAGCCAGAACGTTACCGGGCCATCATTGGTAAGAGAGACCTGCATGTATGCACCGAACTGCCCGGTTTTGACGCGCGAATGCTTGCCGCGCGCCTTCGTCACGAAATAGTCGAACAGCCGCTGACCTTCAGCAGGCGCTGCTGCCGGCGTAAACGACGGCCGCGTGCCGGACTGCGTATCGGCGGCTAGCGTGAACTGCGGCACCAGCAGGAGACCGCCTTCGACATCAGCAAGGCTGCGATTCATCTTCCCCGCATCATCCGAAAACACGCGATAGGCCAGCAGTTTGGTAAGCAGCGCATCTGCTTCCTTTTCAGTATCGTTGCGCTCGGCACAAAGCAGCACCATCAGCCCCGGGCCAATGGCGCCGACCGTCTTTCCATCGACGACCACCTTCGCGTCCAATACGCGCTGCAGCAATGCGATCATGCCGCCCTACGCCAAGGTGACGCGAGCAAACTTGCGCTTACCAACCTGCAGCACGAAGGTGCCAGCCTCGACCTTCAAAGCCTTGTCGCTGATTGTGGTGCCATCGATACGCACGCCGCCCTGCTCCACCATGCGCAGCGCTTCGGAAGTAGACGGGCACAGATTGGCCTGCTTGAGCAGTTGTCCGATGCCGAGCGGTGCGCCCGACAGGCTGATTTCCGGAATATCGTCCGGAATGCCGCCCTTGGCGCGGTTGTTGAAATCAGCCAGCGCATCTTCCGCCGCCTGCTGCGAATGGAAGCGCGCGACGATTTCCTGTGCCAGCAGCACCTTGATATCGCGCGGATTGCGACCGCCTTCAACATCCTTTTTGAACTGGGCGATTTCGGCGATGGAGCGGAACGACAGCAAGTCGTAATAACGCCACATCATCGCGTCGGAAATGCTCATCAGCTTGCCGAACATGGTATTCGCTGGTTCCGTGATGCCGACATAGTTCCCCTTCGACTTCGACATTTTCTCGACGCCGTCCAGGCCTTCCAGCAAAGGCATGGTGAGAATGCACTGCGGCTCCTGGCCGTAATCCTTCTGCAACTCGCGCCCAACCAGCAGGTTGAATTTCTGATCAGTACCGCCGAGCTCGAGGTCGGATTTCAGCGCCACCGAGTCATAACCCTGCATCAGCGGATACAGCAGTTCATGCACGGAAATCGGCGTGCCGGCCTTGAAGCGCTTGGTGAAATCCTCGCGCTCCAAGATGCGGGCCACCGTGTATTTCGCGGAAAGCTGGATCATGCCGCGTGCGCCGAGCGGATCGGACCATTCCGAGTTGTAGCGGATTTCCGTCCGGGCCGGATCCAGCACCAGACTGGCCTGCGCGAAGTAGGTTTTTGCATTCTCCTCGATCTGTTCGCGGGTCAGTGGTGGGCGAGTGATGTTGCGGCCGGACGGATCGCCGATCATCGAGGTGAAATCGCCGATCAGAAAAATCACGGTGTGGCAGAGATTCTGCAATTGCCGCATCTTGTTCAGCACCACGGTATGGCCGAGATGCAGATCGGGCGCAGTCGGATCAAGCCCGAGCTTGATGCGCAGCGGTTTGCCGGTCTTTTCGGAGCGCGCGAGTTTCTGGGCGAATTCGCTTTCGATCAACAGCTCATCGACGCCGCGCTTGGTAATTGCCAGCGCCTCCTGGACTGCATCCGACAGAGAAAGGGTTGATGGTGCGGAGTTGCTGTTCTGCAATTGTGTATTGGCGTTCATGTGCTGATAAAAATTAAGATGAACCGGCAAAACTTCAATAGGATGTATTGATATAATCGCTGCTTATTTTCAATCTTGCACAGCGCCAACCGCGTCGCGGCAAGTAGAAAATCCGAGCTTGATTTTTAGCCGCAAATTTCTCAGTTTGCGACAAGGGTGCCTCCAGCCAATCCAAGGCTGCCCTGCAAATCTGAATTGAATCCTACCGTCGGCCGATTCAAGAGCTCTTGGTCTAAAACAGCAAATTTTAACTTATTGCATGCTCCTAACAGACAAAATCCTGAGCCTGGTTTCGAGCAGCAAGCGCCTTTTCGGCCCGTCGCGCAAGACGCGCATCATTTCCGCGTCTGCCCTGTTCCTCGCAGCGTGCGCATTCGGCGCCGCAGGCGTGGCCCCGATGGCCCCGGATGCATCCGACCTGCCTGTCAGATCCATCACGCAGGAGCTTGCCGTCCCCAGCCTGAGCGAGCAGATCGTAAAACTGCAATCCGTTGAGCAACTCTATCTGCGCGAAGAAAAAGTCCGTCCCGGCGATACGCTCGCCACCTTGTTGTCCCGCCTTGGCGTGCAGGACGACGAAGCAGCCGCCTTCATCAAGTCGGACCGGATCGCTTACAACGTATTACAACTGAAAGCCGGTCGGCGTGTGCAGGCGGAAATCAACCAGGACGGCCAAATGCGACGCCTGACGACGACCCTGCTCGATGGCAGCGGCAAGCCGCTGAAGAATCTCGTGATCGCCCGCGAAGGCAATGCCTTTACCGCCTCCGAGACATCCGCGCAGCTTGAGCGCCGCATCGAAATGCATTCCGGCGAGATCCGCTCGTCGCTGTTTGCCGCCACAGATGCCGCGCAGATTCCGGACAGCGTTGCGACCCAGATCGTCGATATGTTTTCGACCAATATCGATTTTGCCTCCGACTTGCGGCGGGGCGACCGCTTCAATGTCATTTACGAAACCTTCTGGCAGAACGGCGACTATGTGCGCGCCGGTCGCGTGCTGGCAGGCGAGTTCTTTAACGGAAGCGACAAATATCAGTCCGTCTGGTTCGAGGAACCCAGCAGCAAGCAGGGCGGTGGCTATTACACCTTCGATGGCAAGTCACTGAAGAAGGCCTTCCTGAAATCACCGCTGGAATTCTCCCGCGTGTCCTCCGGCTTCGCAATGCGCGTGCATCCGATCTCGGGTCGCTGGAAGCAGCACAAGGGTGTCGATTACGCAGCCCCCACCGGCACGCCGATCCGCGCGGCCGGCGATGGCGTGATCGATTTCGCCGGCGTGCAGGGCGGCTACGGCAATGTGGTCGTCATCAAGCACTGGAGCAATTATTCGACCGCTTATGCACATATGAACCGTTTTGCAAGCGGCATCAGAAAAGGCACGAAAGTCAGCCAGGGCGATGTGATCGGCTATGTCGGCAGTACCGGCTGGTCCACCGGACCACATTTGCACTATGAGTTCCGCGTCAATAATGTATCGCGCGACCCGATGCAGATCGATATCCCGAATGCGCAACCTCTGGCGGGCGCAGAACTGCAGCGTTTCCGCAGCGTTGCCAGTGCAATGAGCCATCGTCTTGCATTGCTGAACGCGCCGGAAAACGGCACCAAGCTGGCATCCAGATAATCACGGCACCACAAGTAAACCGTTCAAGGGGCTGTAAAATCATGCCACCCCTTGAACGGTTTTTTTATGCCTGATTCCCAGCCTTCCCTCCTCATCGGCCTGATGTCCGGCACCAGCCTCGACGGTGTCGATGGTGTACTTGCCGCTTTTTCCTCGGATGCATCGCAACGTCCGATCCAGACCGTGGCAACGGCTTACCTGCCTTTTCCGGAACACCTGCGGGCAGATCTAATGGCGTTACAGGCGCCGGGGGACAACGAGATCCATCGCGAAGCGCTGGCAGCCAATCGCCTCGCCGGCGTATATGTCAACTGTGTTGCGCAATTGCTGGCTAAGAACGAAACCATGCCGGCGCAGGTCCGTGCAATCGGAGCCCACGGTCAGACGGTGCGTCATCGTCCTGAATTAGGTTACACGCGACAGACCAATAATCCGGCATTACTCGCGGAGCTGACAGGTATCGATGTCATCGCAGACTTCCGCAGCCGTGACATTGCCGCCGGCGGACAAGGAGCTCCGCTGGTACCGGCCTTTCATCAGGCTGCCTTTGGCAGCACTGAGGAAGCTCGCGTGGTGGCCAACATCGGGGGAATAAGCAATATCAGCATCCTCAGCGAGGACGGGGAAGTAACGGGCTTCGATACCGGGCCGGGCAATGTACTGATGGATGCTTGGGCTACTCGCCATCTTGGTACGGCATATGACGCCGATGGCGCCTGGGGCAGAAGCGGCTGCGTCGATCCAAGCCTGCTCTCGGCTCTGCTCGAAGAAGAATTCCTCCGACTGCCTCCACCCAAGAGCACCGGGCGTGACCTGTTTCACCTGCCCTGGCTGGATA
>JAEZVM010000362.1 GCA_023420795.1 Pseudomonadota bacterium | reverse complement strand
AACCGAATACCCGCTCCGCACCCTGGTTGAACAGGATGATCTTCTGCGCGCCATCGATGCAGATGATCGCGTCATCGGCGATGCCGAGAATACCGTTGAGCTGCGCGGAGGTGAGATTCATGGTTTTCGTGGCCGGAGAGCTGTCGAATCAGGCGAACTTCCGGGAGAGCGATCTTCTCGTGTCACCGAGTAGCGCTGGGATGGTCCCGATATGTCAGATCGTAACACGACGTTACAACTACTATCAGTCAGCCAAAACTATAGCGAGAAGGTCGTCTTCCAGACAATTCCGTTGTCGCCGTTAATCTGTCATTCCGAACGAATGTGAGGAATCTCACGCTCCTCGAATGTACGAGCAGATGAGACCCTTTGCTACGCTCGTGATGATGTGGAATGGGAAAAGCAAGCCGACCTCCGGCTAATACGCACTCAACGCCCTCTTCTTCCTCTCCATCATCCGCCAGATGAACGGCGTAAAAATGAGCTGCATCGCCAGTTCCATCTTCCCGCCCGGGACGACGATGGTATTGGCGCGTGACATGAAGGAGTCGTTGATCATGTTCAGCAGGTAGGGAAAATCGATGCCCTTCGGATTGGCGAAGCGGATCACGACGAAGCTCTCATCCGGTGCGGGAATGTCGCGCGCGATGAACGGGTTGGACGTATCGACGCAGGGCACGCGCTGGAAGTTCACATGCGTGTGCGTAAACTGCGGACAGATGTAGTGGATGTAGTCCGGCATGCGGCGCAGGATGGTATCGGTCACCGCCTCGGTCGAGTAGCCGCGCTTGGACTTGTCGCGCCACAGCTTCTGTATCCATTCGAGATTGATCACCGGGACCACGCCGATCAGCAAATCCGGATGCTGCGCGATGTTCACATCGCCGTGCACGACCGCGCCGTGCAGGCCTTCGTAGAACAGCAGGTCGGTGTCGGGCGGCAGATCTTCCCATGGCGTGAAGGTGCCGGGATCCTGGTCGTAGGGCGCGGCTTCGCCGGCGTCGTGCAGGTATTTGCGGGAGCGGCCGGTACCGGTTTCCGAATAGCTGCGGAACAGCCCTTCCAGCTCCTCGAACAGGTTGTTGTCCGGTCCAAAGTGGCTGAAGTGCTTGTTGCCGGCCTTTTCCGCCTCGGCCTGCCTCGTCTTCATTTCCTGCCGATCGTAGCGATGGAAGCTGTCGCCTTCGATGATCGCCGCCCGCACCTGCTCGCGGCGGAAGATGTTTTCGAAGGTACGCGTGACCGACGTGGTGCCGGCACCGGACGAGCCGGTGATGGCGATGATGGGATGGCGTTCGGACATGATGTTCTCAGATGGCGGTGCGGAACAGGCTGCGTTCGCCGAACAGCGGATTGGGCAAGTCCTCGGCGACGGATGTGGTGTGATAGCGCTCGATCAGCTCGACTTCATTGCGCGAGCCAAAGATCAGGCCGATACGCTGGTGCAGCGACGTGGGTTTGACCATGCGCACCGGCTGCCGGCCTGTGCTGGCACGGCCGCCCGCTTGTTCGATGAGGAAACCGATCGGACTTGCTTCGTGCAGCAGGCGAACGTGCCCCTGCATCGAAGTGCCGCTTGCATCGCGCGGATACAGGAACACCCCACCGCGCATCAATATGCGGTGCGCCTCTGCCACCATCGACGCAATCCAGCGCATGCCGAAATCCCTGCCGCGTGCGCCCGCCCTGCCGGCCATGCATTCATTGACGTAACGCCGCACCGGCGGCTCCCAGAAGCGGCTGTTGGATGCGTTGATTGCAAATTCCTGTGTATCCGGCGCGATGGATAGGTTCGGATGAGTCAGCATGAATTCGCCGAGCTGCGGGCATAACGTGAAACCGTTCACGCCGCTGCCTACCGTCAGCACCAGCATCGTGGTCGGGCCGTAGATCGCATAACCGGCCGCCACCTGCTCGGCACCGGCTTGCAGAAAATCCGGCTCGGCAGCCGGGCGCGATGAATCGGGCGCACGCAGCACGGAAAAAATGCTGCCGACCGGAACATTGACATCGAGGTTCGGCGAGCCGTCGAGCGGATCGAAAACCAGCAGGTAGCGGCCCCTCGGATGACATTCCGGAATCCCGCACGTCTGATCCATGCCCGCGGAGCTCATGCCGGCGAGGTAGCCGCCCCAGTTGTTCCCTTCGATGAACAGGTCATTGCTGATCGCATCCAGCCGTTTCGGAGCGACGCTGCCATGCAGCGTGCCGGCTGCGACCTTGCGGGCGATGCGCTTGCAGACGAGTGCCACGTTCAGCAGCAGGCTGTTGAAATCGCCGGTCGCCTGCGGATGCTGCCGCCGCGCCTCGATCAGAAACTGGGTAAGCGTAACCCGCATGCCGGATGTCATCGGCTTGTCTCCATGTTTTTTTATTAGGAAAACCTGTCATTCCGAGAAGCGAAGCTACGAGGAATCTCGATGAACCCATGCAGTCTTATGGGTGAGATTCCTTGCCGCGCTCGGAATAACAGGCGCAGAGGTCAGCTCACCTCGAACAGCATGCCCTCATGCCAGCGGCGCAGCGCGGCGAGGTCGATCCAGCGCTGGTCGGTGCCCGGCAGGCGTTGCGCCATCGGTGTATCCGGATCACCCAAGTGCGGCAGCACCAGCAGCGCGCCATCGAAGGATTGCATCGCGGTATACGAGGTTGGCGTGAGCAGCGCCGGAACACCGGCCGCCGTTGCCGCTCGCAGGCCGTTTTCCGAATCTTCAAATGCGAGGCATTCTTCTGCCGGCACACCAAGGGCAGCAAGCACCGCGAAATAGATATCGGGCGCAGGCTTCTTGCGCGAGACGGAGGCAGCATCGCAGACAGTGGCGAACAGCTTGCGCCAGTCTGGCCCGAACGGCGTGCGCAGCAGCGCATCGACATTGGCCGGCGTGGTGGTGGTCGCGATCGCCATCGGCATGCCGGCGGCATGCGCCTCGCGGATCAGACGCTCCATGCCTGGGCGCAGCGGCAGCCTGCCTTCGCAGACCAGTTCCTCGTAATGACGCGTCTTGGCCGCGTGCAGATCATCGATCAGCTTGCGCATCCTGATGCCGCCGGTCTGCTCCGGGTTGAGCAGCTGCCAGTAATAGGCAAGCCGCTCCTTGCCGCCGGCCACGCGCAGCAGGTGCGTATAGGTTTCCCGTGTCCAGTGCCATTCCAGGCCGGCCTCGGCGAATGCGGTATTGAACGCCTGCCGGTGTGCATCCTCGGTATCGGCAAGCGTGCCATCGACATCGAAAATCAGTGCGCGCAGCATGTTTCCTCCTTGTTTGAATCAGTTTCGGCGGGTTGACTGAATACGCGGCTGGCCAGCAGGTCGGCGGCGGTGATCGTAATCAGCGCCGCATCATCGACCGCGCCCTGCTCCGCCAGCAGGCGCGACGCATGGCGCAAACGTGCGCGGTCGAGCGCATTGCGCACGCTGCGCGCATTGGCGAAATGCGGCTGCTTCATGCGCCGCGCGATGTAGTCGGCGAACACCTCCGATGCCGGCTCGTCGAAGCGGTACTGCATATCCTGAAGCATCAGCGCGGCGATTCTTTCCAGTTCGTCCGGCTGATAATCCGGAAAGTCGATGTGATGCGCGATACGCGAAGACATGCCGGGATTCGATTCGAAGAAGCGTTCCATCCGGTCCTTGTAGCCGGCGAGGATCACAACCAGATCCTCGCGGTTGTTCTCCATCACCTGCAGCAGGATCTCGATCGCTTCCTGCCCGTAGTCGCGCTCGTTCTCCGGGCGGTACAGGTAGTACGCCTCATCGATGAAGAGCACGCCGCCCATTGCCTTCTTCAGCACCTCCTTCGTCTTCGGCGCGGTATGGCCGATGTACTGGCCGACCAGATCATCGCGCGTGACAGCCACCAGCTGTCCTTTGCGCACATAGCCGAGCCGATGCAGGATTTCCGCCATCCGCATTGCCACCGTAGTCTTGCCGGTGCCGGGATTGCCGGTGAAGCACATGTGCAGACTTGGTGCACCGGACGAATAACCGCGCTCGGCGCGCAACTTATCCACCAATAGCAGCGCCGCGATATCACGGATGCGCGCCTTCACCGGCGCGAGCCCGACCAGCTCGTGATCGAGCTGCGCCAGCAGCTCGGTGATACCCGAACTGGCGAGGCGCTCGGCTACTGGATTGGCAACAGTGTCAGGCATGCTGTCTCCATCAAATTGATCTGTTTTTTATAAATTGCCGTCGTTCAAGCTGAAGTGATGCATCTCAAGGCCTGCCGAAAGTGGTTCCCTCAAGTCATGAATAACGCGCGCCCTCGGGGCTGCCCTGCACCGCATAGCTCTCGATGCCGTAACGCATCGTCCGCCCTGGGCCCTCCTGCCGCATCAGACGAAAACCCGGCTCCTCCTTCGGCCGGTTGACGATGAAGGAGATCACTACCGATTCCACCGTATGTGTGGAATCGAACGCGGTCACGCGGATGTAATGATTGGGGAAAGTCTTGCGGCAGTTTTCGATCTCCAGCATGATGCCGGCCGCATCGCGCAGGTCAAACATCGGATTGCCAAACATTTCCCAGAAGGTGTTGCGCGGATGCGGGTCGTCGGTGTACTCGATGCCGACCGCCCAGCCCTTGTCGAGGCAGTAGTCGAGCTGCCTGATGATCTGCTCGTTGGTCAGGTCTGGCAGGAAGGAAAAGGTGCCTTGTGTGAGTCGCATGCTGTCCTCTCGATGTATTACGCGACGCTCGCGGTCGGCACGAAGTCCGACGTGTCGGTCGATGTGTAGTTGAACGTGACGTCGCCCCAGGTATCGAGTGCGGCACGCAGCGGGCTGCACCATTTCGCCGCATCGCGCAGGATCTGCGGCCCTTCTTCGCGGATATCGCGGCCCTCGTTGCGGGCCAGCACCATCGCTTCCAGTGCGACACGGTTGGCGGTCGCGCCGGCCTGTATGCCCTGCGGATGACCGATGGTGCCGCCGCCGAACTGCAGCACGACGTCGTCGCCGAACAGGTCGAGCAACTGATGCATCTGTCCCGCATGGATGCCGCCGGACGCGACCGGCATCACCTTGCGCAACGCGCCCCAGTCCTGATCAAAGTAAATGCCTCGTTGCAGATCGATCCTGGTCTGCGCGTCTCGGCAGACGTTGTAATAGCCCTGTACCGTCAGCGGATCGCCTTCCAGCTTGCCGACTGCAGTGCCCGCGTGGATGTGATCGACGCCTGCAAGCCGCATCCACTTTGCAATCACGCGGAACGACACGCCGTGGGTCTTCTGCCGCGTGTAGGTGCTATGGCCGGCACGATGCAGGTGCAGGATCATGTCGTGCTGCCGGCACCACTGCGACATCGACTGGATCGCCGTATAGCCGACCACGAGGTCGATCATGACGATGACGGAGCCGAGCTCCTTTGCGAATTCGGCGCGGCGGTACATTTCCTCCATCGTTCCGGCGGTAACGTTCAGATAGCTGCCCTTGACCTCGCCCGTCGCGGCGGACGCCTTGTTGACCGCATCCATGACGAACAGGAAGCGATCGCGCCAGTGCATGAAGGGTTGCGAGTTGATGTTCTCGTCGTCCTTCAGGAAGTCGAGGCCGCCCTTCAGTCCCTCGTACACCACGCGGCCGTAGTTGCGCCCGGACAGGCCGAGTTTCGGCTTAGTGGTCGCGCCCAGCAAGGGACGTCCGAACTTGTCGAGCCGTTCGCGCTCGACGATGATGCCGGTCGGTGGACCGGCAAAGGTCTTCACATAGGCGACCGGGAAGCGCATGTCTTCCAGCCGCAGCGCCTTCAGCGGTTTGAAGCCGAACACATTGCCGATGATCGAGGCGGCCACGTTGGTGATCGAGCCTTCCTCGAACAACGATAGATCGTAGGCGATGTACGCAAAATACTGGCCCGGGT
This sequence comes from Pseudomonadota bacterium, assembly GCA_023420795.1. Taxonomy (GTDB): domain Bacteria; phylum Pseudomonadota; class Gammaproteobacteria; order Burkholderiales; family Burkholderiaceae_D; genus Noviherbaspirillum. Next base: position 473 of record JAEZVM010000362.1, on the reverse strand, counting down.
TGTTCGGCACCGGCTCGACCCGGTAAGCCTTGGCGCGATACATGTCGCAGGCGGTCAGGCGATCGGTCCACACCACGGTCCAGGTTGCAGTTGACGACTCGCCGGCAACCGCCGCCGCCGCCTCGATCGGCTCCACGCCATCCTGCGGCGTAACGCGAAACAGCGCCAGAATGTCCGTATCCTTCGGAACGTAATCGCCGTCCCAGTAGCCCATTTGCGCGTACTTCAGCACCCCGGCCGAATAGCGCTTTTTGACATCGGTGATCTGCCCTATGTCGTTGCTGCCCATCGTGTTCTCCTGATCTGGATAAAACTCTGCCGTTATTGATTTGCTAACGAATGAGCTTCACTGTATATGTGGCTCTCCATCAGTTCCAATCACGATTTTTTAAAGTTTCATCAGTAAAGGCTTATACGTTGACGCGCAGATATACCCTTCGGCAGCTGGATATCTTTCTCGTGCTTGCGCGCGA
>JAEZVM010000321.1 GCA_023420795.1 Pseudomonadota bacterium | reverse complement strand
CAGGAAGCACGTCGGAAGGCGTTACCTTAGTCGTTTCGCAGGCTGGCCGTCACTTTACATATGGTAAGAGAGTGTAAGAGCGGCCTTGCCGTTCCCTTGATTGTAAGAAATACCTCGTATTGTCCGGGAAAACCCGTCATGCCGGGCCGCCGAACGCAATCATGCAATCAGTTTAAGCCCCGGTGGCAGCGAATCGCCGAGGAAGCTGCGTTCGCCGGCTTCATCCAGTTGCACCATCTCGCGCACCATCGTGATCCAGGTGGGAGCGGCGCCGGCCGCCGTGAGTCGGTTTGCAAGCTGTTCCCGCAGTTCTGCAGATAAGTCACGCGAGCGGTCGCCTGTCATGCGCGCCAGATGGGCGGCGGCGAATGCGGCACCCTCGACGCGCTTCCAGTCGAGCGCCATGATCGCATCGAGCCAGCCAGCGACGACATCCGGCGGCACCACATCATGCGCGCTGCCGTGAAATGGATGGCGCGCGCCAACCCGAGCCAGCGTCCACAGGACCAGGCTGTCGGCAGGGCCTGCGCGCGATGGTTTCTTCAGCAGGCCGAGCAGCCAGTCGCCGATCTCGGCCTTGTAGTTGGCGGGAATGCGCTCCAGCGAAGCGACGAGGCGCAGCATGTCGTCGTCGCTGCCGCTAACCAGATTCGGTGGGCGGGCCTGGCCCGATTCCGCACCCTGCACATTGAATGCGAAGTCGTCGAGCAGCCGCAGCTGCGCGTCCCTGTCGAGGCCGCCGGCCACGCGCCGCCACATGGTCCACCATTCCGCGCACACCTGGCTGTCCTTGCGGTGTTGCGCGCCGGCTTCGAAGATCGGCCATAGCTGGCCGACCCGCCAGTCGTCGAGTGGATAGCCGAAACCGGGGCGCAGGCAAAAACCGATCAGGTTGAACCATACCCGCTCATGGTCGGCGGAGCGCCTGCGGCCGCGCGCACGCTGCCAGAGTGCATCGAACAGCTGGCGCAGCAACGGCGTAGGCCAGCGCTCGCGGCTGCCGAGCAATTTTTCCAGCTGCGCCCTCAGTTGCCGCACTTCCTTGGGCTGAACCTTCTGCGAGCGCGTGCCGAAGATGCGATCGATCTGCGCGATCGCTTCGGCAAAGCGGGGCGGCAGCGCGTGTTCGTCTGTGTTTTCCGTGCCGGTCGATTCTGCGGTGTCGCCGCGCAGCTGGAATTCAAGCAGCCATCGCTGCTGCGGATCGTCGATGCTGACGCAGTGCATCTCCAGCGTGCCGACTTCCGTCAGAGATGTCGCCAGCTGCACCGGGACTTCCTGTTTGCCGCCTTCGCCTTCCGGCTTGAGCACCGTCGCTATCGGCGGAAGCGGCAGATAATCGCCCGCGCCGAGATCGACCATGTCGCCGAGGCGCGCCACTTCGTCGGCAGTCGAGGACAGCAGGTGAAAACGCACCGGCTGGCCGAGGCGCAATGCGAAGCTGCGTTCATGCAGCAGCAGTTCCTTGCCCGGTTCGCTGCCGCGCGGCAGCACGCAGATGCCTTGGCGAATCGCGCCTTGTTTGCCGGCACGATCCTCAAGCAGCAGGAAATAGCTGCGCGCGGAGCCGCCGCCTATCTTTGGTGCAAAGCCTTCGCGTGCGAGCTGATAAGCGACCGCGCCGCGCGCAACCGCCACATCGGGATTCTCGTTGTGCAGCAGGCGCAGAGGCTGTCCGCGCCAAGCACCCAGCGTGTCCTGCAAGCGCTGCGACAGGATGCCGGCGCGGAATACGCCGCCGTTCAGCAGCAGGGTGTCTGGTACCGGCAGCATTCCTTCGATTGGCGCGAGGGAGCCCAGCGCTTCGCTCGATGCCGTTGCGTGCTGCACGAGGAAGCTGGCGAGATGGCGGGTGATGGCCGGGTCGCTCGCATAAGGCAGGTCGAATTCGACGATGCCGCTGCGCCTCTGTCGTGTCTGTTCGGTTGGAGCAACCATCGGGAAAAAACCATCGACGATGGTGCGTTCGACTTCTTCGCGTGTCAGTTCCACCGAGCGTGCGCCGCCGATCAGCCGGGCGCCAGCACCGAGCAGGGTGACAGGAACCTTGTCGGGCGCATCGGCTGCCAGCAACTGCTCCTTGGCGGCGCGGCAGCGTTCCAGCAGTTGCGACAGCCGTGACGCCGACAATCGTTCTGCGCCTTGTTCACCGACGGTCAGGCGCGACTCGGCAAGATGCGCGAGCACGAGGTCCATGTTGTCGCCGCCGAGCATCAGATGCTTGCCGACACCAATCCGCGTCAGCTGCGGTGTCAGCTGCGGCTCGCCTTCTCGCATTTCGACCTTGATCAGCGTAAGGTCGGTAGTGCCGCCGCCGACATCGCAGACCAGGATCAGCCGGCTCTGCGCGAGTTCTTCTGCGAGGCTGTCGCGGTGCCGGAACAGCCAGTCGTAAAAGGCGGCCTGCGGCTCCTCCAGCAGCCGTAGCTGGGTCAGTCCGGCCTGCCGCGCCGCTTCGGCGGTGAGCGCGCGCGCGCCTTCATCGAAGGAGGCGGGCACGGTGAGCACGATGTCCTGCCTCTCCAGCGGCGATTGCGGAAAGCGCCAGTTCCAGGCTGAGCGCACATGCGCGAGATAGCTCGCGCTGGCTTCCACCGGTGACACCTTGCGCACTTCCTCGCTGGCGCCCCACGGCAGTATCGGTGCGAGCCGATCGACTGCAGCGTGCGACAACCAGCTCTTTGCGCTGGCCACCAGCCGGCCCGGCACCTGCGCACCAAGCTTTCGCGCGAGCGCGCCGATGACCACCGGCTCGTCAGCGACAGATGTCCACGGAAGCCGCAGGTCGCCTGCCGGCAGCTCGTTCGGTGCAGGGTGATAGCGCAGCGACGGCAGCAGCGGCTCAGCTTTTACCTCGCCGGGCGCGACCAGCTGCTCGATATCGAAGAGGTGAACGTCCTTGCTGCCGGCTTCCGCATAGGCGACGACGGTATGGGTGGTGCCGAGGTCGATG
>JAEZVM010000296.1 GCA_023420795.1 Pseudomonadota bacterium | reverse complement strand
GCAGGGTGGTAATTCAGGCGGCAAGTATGAAATCATCGCCGGCGAACGCCGCTTCCGCGCCGCGCAGATTGCCGGCCTGACCGAAGTGCCGGTGCTGGTCAAGGATGTCGATGACCAGGCCGCCGCCGCAATGGCGCTGATCGAAAACATCCAGCGCGAGGATCTCAACCCGCTGGAAGAAGCGCAGGGCATCCACCGGCTGATCACCGACTTCGACTTCACGCACGAGCAGGCCGCCGGCGCGGTCGGCCGTTCGCGCAGTGCGGTCTCCAACCTGTTGCGCCTGCTGAATCTCGCCAAGCCGGTACAGACCATGCTGATGGCCGGCGACATCGACATGGGGCATGCGCGTGCGCTGCTCGCGACCGATTCCGCCACACAGATCACGCTTGCCAACCAGATCGTCGCCAAGCGCATGTCGGTGCGCGAAGCGGAGAAGCTGGTCGCGCGCGCCGCCACCGAACAGATCGGCAAGCCGCGCGCGGGCAAGGAAAAATCGCGCGATATCGCGCGGCTGGAAGAAGAACTGTCCGACAAGCTCGCCACGCAGGTCGCGATCAAGCTCGGCGCAAAGAACAAGGGCCAGCTGATCATCGACTTCGCCAATCTCGACGCGCTTGACGACCTGATCGCCAGGCTGCGCGCCGAAAGCCCGTCCGTGCAATGACGCACACCGTTTTAATTCTTCCCGGTCTGTTCAATTCCGGCGAAGGCCACTGGCAGACGCTGTGGGAAGCGATGCTGCCAAACGCGGTACGCGTGCAGCAGCAAAACTGGGACAGCCCGGACCGCGCAGACTGGGTCGCAACCCTCGACGCTGCAGTTAGAGCAGCGCAAGGCCCGGTCGTGCTCGCTGCGCACAGTCTCGGCTGCGCATTGGCCGCCTGGTGGGCCGGCGAGCATGCGCATGCGCCGCACGGAGCCAAGGTCAAAGGCGCGCTGCTGGTCGCGCCGCCGGATGTCGAGCGCGCGGATTTTCCCGACTTCGTCACAGGCTTCGCGCCCATGCCGCGCGACCCGTTGCCGTTCAAAGCCATCGTCGCGGCATCGACCGATGATCCGTGGTGCGCGTTTGCAAAGGCACAAAGCTATGCGGAAGCATGGAACGCACGCGCGCATGACATCGGTGCGCGCGGCCATATCAACGCGGAAAGCGGGCTGGGCGACTGGGAGCAGGGCAGGGCGTGGCTGCACGAGTTGTCGGCCGAGTGACCGCGCTGGAAACCGCCGAAAAACATTACCTTTCAGGTAATTGGCGTTGATCGGCCAACACCCTATATTGATCGCGCGGGCAGGCTGCCTACCGTAGTTTTACGGTATCAAATCGGTCTCACTGCCGTATGGCAAAGGTTTGACGATGACTGTGGAAAACACTTATAATCCCGGGGTTTGACGAAACGCACCACTCACGAACACCGCGGCCCGGAACGCTGCCTCAGGCCAGCCGGATTGCATGAATTTGGACCAATATGCTTCGCGTCGTCCTGCTGCAATTTGCGACCACGGTGCTTACCGGCCTAATTGCCGGTCTGCTGGGCGGTGTGCATGCGCTGATCTCGGCGTTGTTGGGCGGGCTGTGCTGTGTCGTGCCGAACGGCTTGTTTGCCTTGCGTTTGTTTATCAATGCGAGAAAGCCCGGCGATGTCAATCCGATGACGTTTTTCATCGGTGAATTTATCAAGATTGCATTAACGATCGCGCTCTTGGGCGCGGTGGTTTGGCTGTACCGCGATTTGAACTGGCTGGCGCTGCTCGCTGCCTTTATCGTGGCGCTGAAGAGTTACATCATCTTATTGTTTAGGCACTGACATGGCATCTACAACGGCTGAAGGCGCGGCAGGTCACGCACCCACTGCTTCAGAATACATCGTCCACCACCTCGGACACCTCTCCACCAAGCACCAGGACAAGATCGTCGATTTTTCGATCATCAACATGGACACCGTTTTCTGGTCCGTGATGATGGGCGTGATCGGCTGCCTCGTCATGTGGCTGGCCGCCCGCCGCGCGACTTCCGGCGTGCCCGGCCGTCTGCAGGCCTTTGTCGAAATCGTGGTCGAGATGGTCGAAGACCAGTCCAAGGCCATCGTCCATGGCGATCGCCGCTTCATCGCGCCGCTGGCACTGACCGTCTTCGTGTGGGTTGCACTGATGAACTCGCTCGACTTCCTGCCAGTCGATATGTTCTCCTCCTTCTTCCATCTCGTTGGCCTTGACAGCGTGTTCCCGTACCACCGTGTGGTGCCGACCGCCGATCTCAACGGCACGCTCGGTATCGCTCTCGGCGTTCTGGCTCTGATGATTTACTACAGCCTGAAGATCAAGGGCCTGGGTGGCTGGATTCATGAACTGTTCGCCGCACCGTTCGGCATCTGGATGGCACCGTTCAACCTGCTGCTCAACATCATTGAATATGCGGCAAAGACCGTGTCCCTCGGCATGCGACTTTTCGGCAACATGTATGCGGGCGAACTGCTGTTCCTGCTGATCGCGCTGCTGGGCTCGATGGCAACTGCGTTCGGCTTCATCGGCCATGTGATCGCCGGTTCGATCTGGGCAATCTTCCACATCCTGATCGTAATCCTGCAGGCGTTCATTTTCATGATGCTGACCCTGGTGTACATCGGCCAGGCGCACGAAGGCCACTAAGGCTGTTAAAGAATCGAAAGATAGTAGTAGTAAAGAAGTTTGTTTTTGGCTTTTCAATTTTGTTTTAACTTAACCTTTTAAAGGAATTCAAATGACTGACGTATCTTTTGTTGCTCTGGCTTGCGGTTTGATCATCGGCCTCGGTGCTATCGGCGCATGTATCGGTATCGCGATCATGGGTGGTAAGTACCTCGAAGCATCGGCTCGTCAGCCTGAACTGATGAACACGCTGCAGACCAAGATGTTCCTGCTGGCTGGTCTGATCGACGCGGCGTTCCTGATCGGTGTTGGTATCGCAATGTTGTTTGCATTCGCGAACCCGTTCGTTGCGGGGTAATTCGGCTCTCTAGCCGACTCTCAACTGCCGAACCTTAGCGTTCGGCATTCGTTACTCTGAGAAGGAAAACACCGTGAACTTAAATGCAACTTTGTTTGCGCAGTTCGTGGTCTTCTTCATCCTCGCCTGGTTCACGATGAAGTTCGTGTGGCCACCGCTGATGAAAGCGCTCGACGAGCGCGCCGAGAAGATCGCGAACGGTCTGGCTGCCGCTGACCGGGGAAAAGCAGAGATGGCTGCCGCAGAAAAGCGCGCGCAGGCTGAACTGGCTTCCGCACGCGACGAAGGCCAGAAGCGCATCGGCGACGCTGAGAAGCGCGCTGCAGCGATTATCGAAGAAGCCAAGAAAACTGCATCCGACGAAGCCGCGCGCATCATCGCCGCTGCCAAGGCCGACGCAGAACAGCAAGTTACTCGTGCACGTGATGAACTGCGCGGCCAGGTAGCGACCCTCGCGGTCCGCGGCGCCGAGCAGATTCTCAAGCGTGAGGTGAATGCAGCGGCCCATGCCGATCTGCTGAACCAACTGAAGACCGAGCTGTAATTATGGCCGAACTCGCAACGATTGCTCGTCCTTACGCAGAAGCACTCTTTCGTGTAGCCCAATCCGGCAATATCGCCGCCTGGTCCGACCTCGTGTCGGAGATGGCGGCCGTAGCTGCCCTCCCCGACGTCAAGTCCTTCGCCAGCGATCCGAAAATCTCGGATCAGCAAGTTGCTGAAACGTTCTTGTCGCTGTTGAAGTCCAATGTCCCCCCCGAAGCAAAAAACTTCGTTGCGATGCTGGTCGAAAACGGTCGCCTGACGTTGTTGCCCGAAATCGGTTCGCAGTTCCACGCATTGAAGAATGCGGCGGAAGGTGCAGCCGACGCGGAAATCACGAGCGCGTTTGAACTGACTGACGCGCAGGTGAAAGACCTGGTGGCGACGCTGGAAAAGAAATTCGGTCGCAAGCTCAATCCGACCGTCAAGGTCGATAGCGCGCTGATCGGCGGTGTGCGCGTGGCGGTAGGCGACGAAGTGCTCGACACTTCGGTGCGCGCCAAGCTGCAGAAGATGCACGCTGCCCTCGCATCGTGATTGACAGCGAACTGGTGGCTTAAGCGCTAGCGTAAGAGATACAAATTTTAGGAGTTAACATGCAACTCAACCCGTCTGAAATCAGCGAACTGATCAAGAGCCGGATTCAAGGCCTTGGTGAAGGCGCTGAGATTCGCAATCAAGGCACGGTGATTTCCGTGACCGACGGTATCTGCCGCAT
>JAEZVM010000051.1 GCA_023420795.1 Pseudomonadota bacterium | reverse complement strand
CTCAAGGCTGCTGAGAAGTCGCGTGATCTGCTGCAATCGCTCGGCTATCAAGTCGAATGGCATGCCTATCCGATGCAGCATGAGGTATGCATGGAAGAGATCGACGACATCAGCCACTGGTTGAAACAAGTGCTGGCGTAGCCAATAGTTTGTCATTCCGAGGAGCGAAGCGACGAGGAATCTCCACCGCAAGACTGAACGGCTGCGTAAGATTCCTCGCTTCGCAAAAAAGAACAGCTGCGTTGGCTGACTCTTTGACGATTACTTGAACACCACAGTCTTGTGCCCGTTGAGCAGAATGCGGTGCTCGACGAACCATTTCACTGCACGCGCCAGCACCACGCATTCCACGTCGCGTCCGATCGCGGTCAGCGTATCCGGCTCCATCGCATGATCGACCCGCTCGACGTCCTGCTCGATGATCGGTCCTTCATCCAGATCGCTGGTGACGAAATGCGCGGTGGCGCCGATCAGCTTCACGCCGCGTTCATGCGCCTGGTAGTAGGGCTTTGCGCCCTTGAAGCTGGGCAGGAAGGAATGGTGGATGTTGATCGCGCGGCCCTTCAGGGCGTCGCACATCTGCGGCGACAGAATCTGCATGTAGCGGGCCAGTACCACCAGATCAATATCGTTTGCCTTTACGATCTCCAGAATGCGATCTTCCTGCGCACGCTTTGCTTCCGGCGACGCGCCGGTCGCCAGCGGCAAATGATGGAACGGAATGTTGTAGCTCGCCGAAAGTTGATAGAAATCGGTGTGGTTGGACACGATCGCGGGAATCTCGACCGGCAGCAGGCCGCTCTTGTAGCGAAACAGCAGATCGTTCAGGCAGTGGCCGATCTTGGAGACCATCAGCATCATGCGTGGCTTCTTGCGGGCGTCGTGCAGCTGCGCATTCATCTTCAGTTCCCGTGCCACCGCATCGAAATCCTCTCTCAGTTTCGCATCGCTGACCGTGCTGTCTTCCGCCGCGAAGTGCACGCGCATGAAGAACAGCTGCGACTGGGCGTCGCCGAACTGCGCAGAATCGATGATGTTGCAGCCATGCTCGGCGAGAAAGCCCGACACGCGATGGACGATGCCGCGATGGTCGGGACAGGACAAGGTGAGGATGTATTCCGGATGCGTCATGGTTGATTTGGTAAGGCAACAGACAAAAGTCCGTTATTCTCGCATGCATTGCTGCCGCAGCAGAATGCTGAAAAACAAAAACCCGGATACGCATTGCGTAATCCGGGTTTCCGGCAGGCGGGACAACGAGCCCTTCCCTTAGTGCTGCTGCATCTGCCTGCTAACAGTCATACAAACTGCCTATGCTGATCCGATCAGCCGACCTTGGCGACCGACAGACCCTTGGTTGCCGGAGCAGCCGCGGTGCCGACCTGGATGTCGCCGAACAGCTGGCCGCCCTCTTCGATCACGACCTTGCCGTAGCGGACCTTGCCCGATACCTTGCCGGTCGAATAGATCACCAGCTTCTGGCGAACGGTCAGCTCGCCATCGAATTCGCCGCGGATTTCGGCGATGTCGATTTCAGCCGAACCCTTGAACGCGCCGATCTCGGCGATCTGGATCACGCGCGAATCGATGGTCGCTTCGACGCGGCCTTCGACGACCAGCGTGTCGCAGTCGGTGATTTCAACGCCCTTGAGCTTGATATTGGGACCGACGATCAACTTGCTGCCGCCTTCGTTGGTGCTGGAGGAAGTTTCGGTTGCCGGCGTGGTGGCAGGAGTGGCAGTCTTGTTAAGACCCGATGTACCTGCCGGGACGATGCCGCTTGCAGTGTTGAGCGGGGAATTTGGCGTATTGGTTTCGCGCTTGCCAAAGAGCGTTTCGGAACGAAGCATCTGATCTCCTGTGAATGATGAGCGTAGTTAGAACGTGACTTTTTGCGATGTAATGGAAACGCATTCAGCATTCCCATCGGAAACGAGGCAATACTTAACTTGCGTTTGCGCTGCAGGAAGCAAACTCCCCACCTCTATTGAACCGCAGCAATTGCGGCTCCCCTCTTGGTCCGCATGCCGATCAGAAAGTTCCGGCCTCGTGCAATTTGTTACATTTCTGCAAAAAAGCACGACCGTTTTATTTAAGGTATAGTGCTTGCGCACCCATTCACAGGAGACACCATGACTTCAAATCTGATCAATCAGCAGGTTCGCCTCGCGGCGCGTCCTGTCGGCATGCCGAAACAAAGCGACTGGAAATTCACTTCGGAGCCAGTGCGCGACCTCGCCGACGGCGAAATCCTCGTCAAGACACTGTATCTGTCGCTGGACCCGGCCATGCGCGGCTGGATGAACGAAGGCAAATCCTATATCCGCCCGGTGGCGATCGATGAAGTAATGCGCGCCGGCGGTATCGGCAAGGTGGTCGCATCCAGGTCGCCTAAATTCGCGGTCGGCGATCACGTTTCCGGCAGCCTCGGTGTGCAGGAGTACTGGGCAGGCAGCGCAGATGACAAATCGGCGGCCTTGTATAAGGTTGATCCAAAGGCTGCACCGCTGCCGAAGTATCTGAATGCGCTCGGCATGCCCGGCATGACTGCCTACTTCGGCTTGCTCGAAGTAGGTCAGCCCAAGGCGGGCGAAACCGTGGTCGTCTCCGGTGCGGCCGGCGCGGTCGGCCAGACCGTCGGCCAGGTGGCGAAACACAAGGGCTGTCGTGTGGTGGGCATCGCTGGCGGCAAGGACAAATGCGATTTCGTCGTCAACGAACTCGGCTTCGATGCATGCATCGACTACAAGAATGAATCGGTACGCGAAGGCCTGAAGAAGCATTGCCCCAAGGGCGTCGATGTGTATTTCGATAATGTCGGCGGCGATATCCTCGATGAGGTGCTGACCCGTCTTGCGATGAAAGCGCGCATCGTCATCTGCGGTGCGATTTCCCAGTACAACAACACCGCGCCGGTGAAAGGCCCGGTCAACTACCTGTCGCTGCTGGTCAATCGCGCGCGCATGGAAGGTATCGTCGTGTTCGACTATGCCGACCGCTATCACCTCGGCATTGCGG
>JAEZVM010000231.1 GCA_023420795.1 Pseudomonadota bacterium | reverse complement strand
GCGGGAGCGATTGTCGCTTTGCGATGAACCCGAAGTCACGCCACTTCCGACCCCCTTGGACCCATGGTTCGAGGGTGCTGGCACCGTGCGACAGGTTCAATTAAAGACGGCCCGCTTCGCGGGCCGTTTTCATTTTGTGAGACGTGACAGTGAGCGCCGGCTTCCGAGGACCGAGCGTCTGCTCTTCCTTTACCAATATCTCGACTCAACGACAACGGAGCCGGGCAGTTGCGCAGTCAGGTCGGAACCAACATGCCGCGGTGGCATATAGCTGCCGCATCGCGACGTATTGCGAGCAGATAATTCACCACCGCACGTGACCCGCTCCCCGTCAGGCTGTAACCGTTCGCGGTCTGGATGCGCGCCTTCACGTAGCTCTGCATCGGTTCCATCCTCTCTTCTTCCAGCGCGACTCCAGCCTATTCTGCAATATGCGCCGGCGCGGGCCTATTTCTGTTCCCCGCATGCCTTTCTTTCCGCACTTTGTTGCAATTCAACACGGGACTGCAGACTGCCAGCAAATATCCTCATGTCCGGCATCGCCGCGCCATCCGAAGCGGAGAGAACCGGACGTCTTCCGAACACAAGCCAGGGCGAGCTATGCAAGAAAATCCATCACGAGACGCACGAAAATCCGTACGTGCGGGCGGCAGCACAATCGATGCCGCAGCCCGTCAGGCAATAGTCACCGGCGCTGCATCCGGCATCGGCCGCGCCGTGGCCGGCCTGCTGGTCAAGGAAGGCTGGCAGGTCGGGCTGGCCGATATCGACGAGGCGGAACTCGGCAAGCTGGTGCGCCGGCTCGGGAAGCAGGCGTTCGCGCTGCCGTCGGATGTCTGCAATCCCGATTCCATCACCACGCTGTTCGAGCGTTTCGGCGAACGCAGCAATGGGCGGCTCGACCTACTGGTCAATTGCGCCGGACTGCTCTACACCGGCCACTTCGAGGATCAGCCGCAGATACAGATGGCCCGGCTGCTGGCGGTGAACAATCTCGGGCTCGCACTCTGCTGCCAGACAGCGCTGCCGCTGCTGCGCAAGAGCGCGGACCTGGGCATGCGCCCGGTCGTGGTAAACCTGTCATCCGCCTCCGCCGTGCTGGGGATTCCGAGCATGGCAACCTATTCAGCGAGCAAGTTCTGGGTGCGCGGCTTTACCGAGGCGCTGGCCTCCGAATGGGCACGATATGGCATCGCGGTGCGCGACATCATGCCGCCCTTCGTCAATACGCCGATGCTGCACGGCAGGGCCGACAACCTGTTCGTGAAGCGGCTGGGAGTGAATCTCGACGCGGAGGACGTCGCGCGGCAGATTATCGCTGCCGCAGATGGCGGCCCGCTGCACCAGCCGGTTTCGCTGCAGTTCAAGGCCCTGCTGGCGGTCTCGCGCATTGTTCCAGCACCCGTCGCACGCGGCGTGCTCTCGCTGATAGGCGGCTATCCACGGACCAGGATTCAACAATAGCGCAGGGCAAACGGATTCCATGAGCACATCACATGCCGCGGCAAGCTTCGACGTCGTCATCATCGGCACCGGCTTCGGCGGCCTGTGCATGGCGATCCAGCTGAAAAAGGCGGGCATCGATTCCTTCGTTCTTCTGGAAAAGTCCGCCCGCATCGGCGGCACCTGGCGCGACAACAGCTATCCGGGCGCAGCCTGCGACGTGCAGTCGCATCTCTATTCCTATTCGTTCGAGCCGAAGAGTGACTGGAGCCGCAAGTTCGCAACGCAGCCGGAAATACTCGCCTACATCGAACACTGCGTGCAGAAGTATCGCCTTGCACCGCATATCCGCTGCAACCGGGAAGTGATATCGGCCATTTTCGACCGACAGGCAGCGCAGTGGATAGTCACCTCCGCCGATGGCGAACAGATACGTGCCAACACGCTGGTGACAGCCTGCGGGCAACTGAACCGCCCTGCCATTCCTGCGCTGAAAGGTATCGAAAACTTCGCGGGCGCGATGTTCCATTCTGCTCGTTGGGATCATGGCTACGACCTGAACGGCAAGGCGGTTGCCGTGATCGGCACAGGCGCGAGCGCGATCCAGTTCGTGCCAGAGATCGTACCGAAGGTGAAGCAGCTCAAGCTGTTCCAGCGTTCGGCGGCCTGGGTGATTTCCAAGAAAGACAGGAAATTCCGGCCGTGGGAGCAATGGCTGTTCGCGCACGTGCCGCTGCTCGACCGACTGTATCGCGCCTCGATCTATCTGAAGAACGAAAGCCGCGCGATTGCGTTTACCCGCTTTCACGGCCTGCTCGAACTGTTCGCGCTGCAGGCACGCTGGATGGCACGTCGGGTCAGGAATGCGGACAAGCGGCGCAAGCTGATCCCGGACTACAAGATCGGCTGCAAGCGCATCCTGATTTCCAACGAGTGGTATTCGGCAATGGATCAGGACCATGTGGAGATCGTGACGGACGCGATCAGCCATGTGGAAACCGACGCCATCGTCACGCGCGACGGCACGCGCCATGCGGTGGATGCGATCATCTTCGGCACCGGATTTCAGGCCTCCGATTTCCTCGCGCCGATGAAAATCACTGGCATGCACGGCCGCGACCTGAACGATGCATGGCGCGACGGCGCCGAAGCGTACAAGGGCATTTCGGTAGCCGGCTTTCCGAATCTGTTCCTGCTGTACGGGCCGAACACGAATCTCGGACACAACTCCATCGTCTTCATGCTCGAATCGCAAGTGCACTATGTAATGCAATGCGTGCGCACGCTGCTCGAGTCCGGCCCCGGCTATCTGGACGTCAGACCGGACCGCCAGCGCGATTACGTGACGAGCATCCAGAAAGGACTGAAAGGCAGCGTCTGGGCGCGTGGCTGCAGCTCCTGGTACAGGAATGCCGCGGGCAGGATCGTCAACAACTGGCCTGGCTTCACCTTCAGTTACCGCCGGCTGACGCGCAGGCTGAACCTGCACGACTACCATTTTCACCGACTCCCGGACGAGTTGCCTGCGCCCGCCCGTGCTGCCATTCCCGAACGCAGGCTCATGCGCGCCGTTCTCAGGCAAACGATACGCCTGCTGCTCAGGCCCGGCCTCGATCCGGCCATTCCGGTATGGCTGCAGCGCCGCTGGCTGGCTGCGGCCAGTCTGCTCACCCTGCCGCCACGCGGCTGCCGCAGGACGGCATCGATGATCTCCGGCGTGCCCGTCACCCGCATCGATCCGGAGATCGTGCTGCCGGGGCGCAGCGTGCTGTACCTGCACGGCGGCGCCTATGCAGTCGGCAGCGCAGCCACTCATGCAAACCTGGCGGCGCGCATCGGCCGCGCCGCTGCAGCCAGCGTCTGGCTGCCGGAATATCGCCTCGCGCCCGAACATCGCTATCCGGCTGCGCTGGACGATACGCTCGCCGTATATCGCGCCATGCTCGCAGCCGGCCACGATCCGCGGCAACTGACCATCGCCGGAGATTCAGCCGGCGGCGGGCTGGCGATGGCTGCAGCCATCGCAATTCGCGATGCCGGCCTACCCCTGCCAGCCGCGCTGGTGCTGCTATCGCCATGGGTGGACTTCCGCCTCGAAGGCCGCAGCATCGCCACCCATGCCGCATGCGATCCGATGCTCGATGCCTCATGGCTCGCATGGGCCGTGAAAGCCTATCTCGGTGACGACGTGCCTGCGCATCTGCGCTGCTCACCTCTGCATGCCAATCTGTCCGGGCTGCCGCCGATGCTGATTCATGTGGGTTCCGAGGAAATCCTGCTGTCGGATGCGCAGCGCCTTGCCAGCCGCGCCCGCGCCGCGAGAGTACCGGTCGAGTACCGCTGCTTCGACCATGCATGGCATGTCTTCCAGTTCCATGCCGGCATGCTGCCGGAAGCAGATCTGTCGATTGCAGCAATTGCGGCATTCATCCACAAGGCCATCCGGACGCCGAAGATAACGCGCGGCATCCCTGCGGAACGCGCCGTGCGGGAATCTGCCTGAAAATCGCCTCCCCCAAATCCTCAGAAGAGATGCGATCGAACTAAATGGCATTTGCCGTGGTCAGTTAGGCATCGCTTGCAGCCTTGGATCGCATTCATTGATGCATTGAATGATTGAGTAAGAGGGCTGCATTTACCCCTTGTGCAATGCCCGCCGGTCATGATCGGCCTCCCGCAACGGAATACGTGATTGATGCAGGCGGGCCCATCCGGAGGAACTTCAAATGCTGAATAGAATCGTTACCGTTGCCGCGCTCGCCGCAGGCGGCATTCTTCTTTCCAAACAGCTCAAGAAATCCCGCCAGTCGGGCATGTCGTCCTCGACCAAGGAATCGATCGACGTGAATGTGCCGCTCAGCACCGCCTACAACCAGTGGACGCAATTCGAGGAATTTCCAAGATTCATGGAAAGCGTGCACGAAGTGAAGCAACTCGACGACACGCACCTGCACTGGCGCGCCGATGTGGCCGGCAAGGAAGAGGAATGGGATGCCGAGATTACCGAACAGATTCCGGACAAGCGTATCGCCTGGCGCAGCATCACCGGGGTCCGGAACTCAGGCGTCGTCACCTTCCACAAAGTCGGAAACGACAGAACCCGCGTCATGCTGCAGATGGATTACGAGCCGCGCAGCATCGATGAAAAGGTCGGAGATACTCTCGGGCTGGTGAAGATGCAGACCAAGCGCAATCTGGAGCGCTTCAAGGAGCTGCTCGAAAGCCGCGGCTCGGAGAGTGGTGCATGGCGCGGCTCCGTGGCCCAGCACTGAGCATTCTCTTACGGCGGATTACGCCCCGGCCGGGGCGTAATCCGCCTCGTCCATCCGGAAGCGCCGTATGGCCGCATCGACCATGCCTTCGGTGCTTCCGCGAGCCGCATATTCCTGCCGCAAATATGTAGCATCGCTGCCGATATGTGCA
>JAEZVM010000206.1 GCA_023420795.1 Pseudomonadota bacterium | reverse complement strand
TGCCCGAGCAGCGTGACTTCCTTGACACCCTGCGCGGCCAGCCCGGCGATTTCGGTCAGCACATCGTCGAAGCGGCGCGACACTTCCTCGCCTCGCGTATACGGTACGACGCAATAGCTGCAGTATTTGCTGCAGCCTTCCATGATCGACACGAAGGCAGTCGCACCTTCCACCTTTGCCGGCGGCAGGTGATCGAACTTCTCGATTTCCGGGAAGCTGATATCGACCTGCGAGCGGCCGGTTGCGCGGCGCTGGCTGATCAGGTCCGGCAGCCGGTGCAGCGTCTGCGGGCCGAACACCACATCGACATACGGCGCACGCTTGATGATCGCCTCGCCTTCCTGCGACGCGACGCAGCCGCCGACGCCGATCACCAGGCCGGGCCGGGTCAGTTTCAGTTCACGCAGGCGGCCGAGGTCGGAAAATACTTTCTCCTGCGCCTTTTCGCGCACCGAGCAGGTGTTAAGCAGGATCACGTCGGCTTCTTCCGGCGTGTCCGCCTTGACGACGCCTTCGGCGGCATTCAGTACATCTGCCATCTTGTCCGAGTCGTACTCGTTCATCTGGCAGCCGAAGGTCTTGATGAATACTTTTTTCGGCATGACTTATTTGGGCTGGGTATTCGCAGGTTTAGCTGCAGGTTTGCCTACCGGCCGGCTCGCCTCATCGACGGTCAGGATCCAGACGCGGTCGATCTGCCCCTGCATGTCTTCAGTGTAGTTGACGACCAGATCGGTGCCACGCAATGCGGCCGGCATCTCGATCAGGTTACGTTGATTCCAGATGCGCGCTCCGGGAGAAAGGCGACGTGACTTGCCATCTATCACGATTTCTGGATGCGGCGCCGGCGACATCGTGCCGCGCTTTGCGCTGGGTGGAAATGGCCGTTCGAATGCCCACGCCGGAAGCGCCGTAGTTGCCACTAAACAGATGATGAGCAAGGACCGACGCCACATCTCGCACCTCGTTTTGTCGAAAAAATTGTCGCGCATCATGCGCGGATAAGAATGGATGAACGCCCGGAGAGGCATTCCGCTCTTTCCTCTGCATTGTCGAAGGAAAAAGAGCCTGTGCATTGTACACCCGCGATATTGCCGGCAATGGCATGGATACCTAGGCAGAAGCCCAAAACAAAATGGGTTACGAGAAGCCTCGTAACCCATTGGTATCTGGTGGTGATAGGTGGACTTGAACCACCGACCCCAGCATTATGAGTGCTGTGCTCTAACCAGCTGAGCTATATCACCAAAATAGCCCTGCATTATGGGGTTTTTAGTTACGCCTGTCAAGAACTCGCTCCATTACTTGTGCCGCGGAATCGGAATGCAGGCAATCGATGATGATGCGGTCTGGCATAGAGCGCAGCCAGGTCAGTTGTCGTTTTGCTAGTTGTCGCGTCGCGGCAATGCCCTTCTCGCGCAATGTTGAGAAATCGTATGCGCTGTCCAGATATTCCCATGCCTGCCGGTAGCCGACACAGCGCATCGACGGCAGGCCGAGATGCAGGTCGCCGCGTGCACGCAAGGCTTTAACTTCCTGCAACAGGCCGCCGTCTGCGGCGTTCAGCATCGCGTCGAAACGCGCGGCGATGCGCGCATGCAGCACGCTGCGGTCGGACGGTTCCAGCGAGAGTGGCAGCAGCTCGAACGGCAGTTCGGTTTTGGGTGCTTTTGCCAGCAGTTGCGACATCGGCTGGCCGGTCAGTTCGATGATTTCCAGCGCACGCTGGATGCGCTGCGAATCGTTCGGCTGCAGTCGTGCGGCGGTGTCGGGATCGAGCTGCGCAAGCCGGGCATGTAGTGCGGGCATACCGATTGCCGCTGCTTCCTCGTCGAGGCGAGCGCGCACTTCCGCGTCCGCCCGTGGCAGGGCGTCCAGCCCGTCGCGCAGCGCCTTGAAATAAAGCATGGTGCCGCCCACCAGCAGCGGCAGCTTGCCGCGCGCGCTGATATCGGAGACCAGTCGCAGCGCATCCTGGCGGAACTGGGCTGCCGAATAGGCTTCGAGCGGATCGAGTATGTCGATCAGGTGGTGCGGCACGCTGGCGCGTTCCTCCGCAGTCGGCTTGGCGGTGCCGATATCCATGCCGCGATAGACCAGTGCGGAATCGACGGAAATGATTTCGGCGGGGAGCTGGCGTGCGATTTCCAGCGCGGCCGCAGTCTTGCCGGAGGCGGTCGGCCCCATGATCGCGACGGCCAGCGGTTTGGTGGTGCTCACGATGACTATTGCCCGCGCAGGAAAAGCTTGTCGAGATCGGACAGCGCGAGCTGCACCCAGGTCGGACGGCCGTGATTGCACTGGTCGGCACGCTCGGTCGCTTCCATCTGGCGCAGCAGCGCATTCATTTCCGGCAGGGTCAGCGCGCGGTTGGCGCGCACCGCGGTATGGCAGGCGAGTGTCGCGAGCAGTTCATTGCGGCGCTCGACCAGCACGCGCGAGCCGCCGAATTCGCGCACGTCGCGCAGCACGTCGCGCGCCAGCGCCTGCGCATCGGCGTTCTTCAGCAGGGCGGGAATCGCCCGCACCGCAAGGGTGGTCGGCGACAGCGCGGTGATGTCGAAGCCGAGTGCCTGCAACGCGCTCCGGTTTTCTTCCACGGTGCCGACTTCAACCGCGTCGGCGTAAAAGGTGACAGGGATCAGCAGCGGCTGCACCTGCAGCGAATTCTCGTCCAGCGCATTCTTCAGCTGCTCGTACAGGATGCGCTCGTGCGCCGCGTGCATATCCACCAGCACCAGCCCCTTCCTGTTCTGCGCGAGGATGTAAATGCCGTGCAGTTGTGCGAGCGCGAAGCCGAACGGGAATTCGTCTTCCGGCAGTGTCTGCGCCACAGGCGCGGTGTTCTGCA
>JAEZVM010000145.1 GCA_023420795.1 Pseudomonadota bacterium | reverse complement strand
TATTCCAGACATCCTTGAACAGATAGCGAACCAGTCCGCTGCAATCGAGTCCGCTTTCCGGCGCGGTGCCGCCATACTTGTAGCGGATGCCAATCATGCCGACGGCGCGCATCGCCAGTTCCGACGCACGATTGCCCAAATCCTGCAGCCTGCTCAATGCCGTGGTTTGCTCGGCCGGCTCGGTCGCACGCGATGCTCCGGACATGACCAGACCCGCTGCGCAAAGGCAGGCGCAGACGCAGAGCCGGAAATGCCGATAAGTCATTGCTATTTTGTCTATTTGCGGGAAAGGCACAGTTGCAATGTAAGAGAATCGACTGGTGCTGTCAAAAAATATTGCGCGGCGGTATGCTTGTTGTAATTCGGCTATCTCCTGACAGGCATGACCATACAAACCCTAACGGATATTCCTCTCAAGCCGCGCGTATTGATTGCGGATGATTCCCGTATTGTTCGTGCAACGCTGATCAAGCATATCGAAGGCATGTTCGAGTTCCGCGAAGCGCTCGACGGCGAACAGGCCTGGGAGATCCTGTTGCTCGATCCGAATATCCGCGTGGTGATTACCGATCTGACCATGCCGAAGCTGGATGGTTATGGCCTGCTGCAGCGGATCCGTAGTTCCCGGATCAGCCGTATACGCGAAATTCCGGTAGTCGTCGTGTCCGGCAGCGATGAAAACGAGGAACGCGAGCGCGCCAGAGCGGCTGGCGCAACCGACCTGATCACGAAAGGAATGGATACCGCGCAGTTGTTGTCCCGACTCGACATCCTTGCCAACCTCGTCGCTACCCAGCGCGAATTCGAGCGCAGCCTGGAGGTGCTGGTGCGTGAGACTTCCGGCGGATCGCTGATACCGCTGCAGACCGCGGACATGCTGCATGCGCAGGCGGAAACGCTGCTGGCAAGCGCGATGAAAGGCAGGAAGAATTTCGTTGTCCTCAACGTCTGCATCGGCTTGAAGCATGTCGGGCTCCAGGGCGCTGCTTCGACGCCGCCGGCGGCTGTGATCGAGGCGATTGGTCAATTATTGCGGTGGACGGTCAGGCAGACCGATCATGTCGCAAAAACTGGCGAGGCTGAATTCACCCTCGTAACCAGCGGCATCAATTTCGATGCCGCGCGCCGCTTTGCGGAACGTGTCTGCGGGGCGATTGCCGGTGCGCGCCTCGAAAAGAATGATCGCATGTCGTTGATCGCGAGCTGCGGCCTGGCATCGCTGAACGGCGACGAGAGCGATGCAACTCAGCCGAGCCTGGCGGCAATGAGTGCCGCCGCACATCGAAGAGCGGTCATGGGACTCAATGGCGGCATTACGGGAGTAATCGGGAATGCAGAGGAAGTCGCGCTTCGGCGGGGCGAAGCCCTGCCGCGTTCAGGGGGACTTGCCGGAAGCGGCATTCCTGAACTGGCTGTGCTTGTACGATCGATCAGGGAAGGCAGGCAGGAAGAAGTGATGCCTTATCTGAACCAGCTTCCTGCGGAGTTGCGCTCGCTGGTTGATTTGGCGCTGCAGCAGTACAAACATTAGCGTATCGTTCTCCTGCCTGTGGCGACGCAGATTCTGACTTGGGGTCTGCCGAAGTCTTCTTACCGAGAGCTTACAAATTTGCAGGGCAGGGGGTTCTCGGCTATAATTTCGGGGTTTAACTAATCCAGTCCGCCGTAGCGCATACCCCTTCTATCTCGTCCCGAAAAGACCCACGACACCCAGCGCAAAGCCGTTCGGTCGGCGGTCGATCCGGCGCGGCGCAGCGGCGGTAACCATCTCAGGAGTTACCCTTGCTGCCATTTTTTTCTGGCCAATCAGTTCCGGCCATCCTAGCGCTTGCAGATGGGTCGATTTTCCAGGGTTTTTCAATTGGTGCTCCCGGCCAGACGGTCGGCGAAGTCGTGTTCAACACGGCCATTACCGGCTACCAGGAAATCCTGACCGATCCCAGCTATAGCCGCCAAATCGTCACACTGACCTATCCCCACATCGGCAACGTCGGCGTCAATGAAGAAGACGTCGAAGCCACCAAGATTCACGCCGCCGGCCTCATCATCAAGGACCTGCCGCTGCTGACCTCGAACTTCCGTTCGACGCAAAGCCTGTCGGATTACCTGAAGTCCCAGAACGTCGTCGGCATCGCAGGCATCGACACGCGCAAGCTCACCCGCATTCTGCGTGAAAAAGGCGCGCAGAACGGCGCGATCGTCGCCGGTGATACCGATCCAGAGAAAGCAATCGCGCTGGCGCGCTCTTTCCCCGGTCTGGCCGGCATGGATCTGGCCAAGGTGGTATCGACCGCCAAGCCGTATGTCTGGACTGAATCCGAGTGGAAGCTCGGTCAGGGTTACGGCCAGCAGGCGCAACCGAAATATCATGTGGTCGCCTTCGACTACGGCGTCAAGCGCAACATCCTGCGCATGCTGGCCGAGCGCGGCTGCAAGATTACCGTGCTGCCGGCGCAATCGACTGCGGAAGAAGCACTGGCGCTCAATCCGGACGGTATTTTCCTTGCTAACGGCCCGGGCGATCCGGAGCCATGCGACTACGCGATCAAGGCCACGAAGGACCTGATCGAACGTGGCATCCCGACCTTCGGCATTTGCCTCGGTCATCAGATCATGGCGCTGGCCTCGGGTGCGAAAACGCTCAAGATGAAATTTGGCCACCATGGCGCGAACCACCCGGTGCAGGACCTGGACAGCAAGCAGGTGATGATCACCTCGCAGAATCACGGCTTCGCCGTCGATGCTGCTTCGCTGCCGGCCAACTGCCGCGTCACGCACGTTTCACTGTTCGACGGTTCGCTGCAGGGCTTCGAGCGCACCGACAAGCAGGCGTTCTGCTTCCAGGGTCACCCGGAAGCATCGCCCGGACCGAACGACGTCGCCCCCCTGTTTGATCGCTTCGTGGCGATGATGGAGAAACACAAAAATGCCTAAGCGCACAGACATTAAAAGCATCCTGATCATTGGCGCCGGCCCGATCATCATCGGCCAGGCATGCGAATTCGACTACTCCGGCGCGCAGGCCTGCAAGGCGTTGCGCGAGGAAGGCTACCGCGTCATCCTGGTCAACAGCAATCCGGCGACCATCATGACCGACCCGGAGATGGCCGACGTTACCTACATCGAGCCGATAACTTGGCAGGTCGTCGAGCGCATCATCGACAAGGAACGCCCCGACGCAATCCTGCCGACGATGGGCGGCCAGACTGCGCTGAACTGCGCGCTCGATCTGCACCGCAACGGTGTGCTGACCAAGTACGGTTGCGAACTGATCGGCGCTACGCCGGAAGCGATCGACAAGGCGGAAGACCGCCTGAAATTCAAGGATGCGATGACCAAGATCGGTCTCGGCTCCGCGCGCTCCGGCATCGCGCATTCGATGGACGAGGCCTGGACGGTGCAGAAGGAAATCGGCTTCCCGGTCATCATCCGTCCGTCCTTCACGATGGGCGGTACCGGCGGCGGCATCGCGTACAACCCGGAAGAATTCGAAACCATCTGCAAGCGCGGCCTCGAAGCCTCGCCGACCTCCGAACTGCTGATCGAGGAATCGCTGATCGGCTGGAAAGAGTTCGAGATGGAGGTGGTGCGCGACAAGAAGGACAATTGCATCATCGTCTGCTCGATCGAGAACCTCGACCCGATGGGCGTGCACACCGGCGACTCGATCACGGTTGCGCCGGCGCAGACGCTGACCGACAAGGAATACCAGATCATGCGCAACGCGTCGCTCGCGGTGCTGCGCGAGATCGGCGTCGATACCGGCGGCTCCAACGTGCAGTTCTCGGTCAACCCGAAGGACGGTCGCATGATCGTCATCGAGATGAATCCGCGCGTGTCGCGTTCATCCGCGCTGGCTTCGAAGGCGACCGGCTTCCCGATCGCGAAGGTCGCCGCCAAGCTGGCCGTCGGCTACACGCTGGACGAGTTGCGCAACGAGATCACCGGCGGCGCAACGCCGGCATCGTTCGAGCCGTCGATCGACTATGTCGTGACCAAGGTGCCGCGCTTCGCATTTGAGAAATTCCCGCAGGCCGACAGTCACCTGACCACGCAGATGAAGTCGGTGGGCGAGGTGATGGCGATCGGCCGTACCTTCCAGGAATCGTTCCAGAAAGCGCTGCGCGGCCTGGAAGTCGGCGTTGATGGCATGAATGAAAAGACCACCGACCGCGAAACGATCGAGGAGGAGCTCGGCGAGCCGGGGCCGGAGCGCATCTGGTACGTCGGCGACGCGTTTGCGCAGGGCTTCTCGCTGGAAGAAGTGCATCAGCTCACGCACATCGATCCGTGGTTCCTGGTGCAGATCAAGGAAATCGTCGATATCGAATTGTGGCTGGAAAAGCAGACGCTGGATGCGCTTGATAAGACCACGCTGTTCCGCCTGAAGCAGAAGGGCTTTTCAGATCGTCGCATGGCCAAGCTGCTGAAGACGACCGACAAGGCTGTGCGCGAACGTCGCCGCGAACTGGGCGTGCGCCCGGTATACAAGCGCGTCGATACCTGCGCCGGCGAATTCGCGACCAACACGGCCTACATGTATTCGACTTATGACGAGGAGTGCGAGTCGCAGCCGACGGACAAGAAGAAGATCATGGTGCTCGGCGGCGGCCCGAACCGGATCGGCCAGGGCATCGAGTTCGACTATTGCTGTGTGCATGCAGCGCTGGCGATGCGCGAAGACGGCTACGAGACCATCATGGTGAACTGCAACCCGGAGACCGTCTCGACCGACTATGACACCTCCGACCGCTTGTACTTCGAGCCGCTGACGCTGGAAGACGTGCTGGAAATCGTCGATAAGGAAAAGCCGTATGGCGTGATCGTGCAGTATGGCGGCCAGACGCCACTCAAGCTCGCGCTCGATCTCGAAGCCAACGGCGTGCCCATCGTCGGCACCTCGCCGGACATGATCGATGCGGCCGAAGATCGCGAACGTTTCCAGAAACTGTTGCAGGACCTGAATCTGCGTCAGCCGCCGAACCGTACTGCGCGCACTGAAGCAGATGCATTGCGTCTGGCACAGGAAATCGGCTATCCGCTGGTGGTGCGCCCGTCTTATGTGCTGGGCGGCCGTGCGATGGAAATCGTGCATGAGCAGCGCGATCTCGAGCGCTACATGCGTGAGGCGGTCAAGGTGTCGAACGATTCGCCGGTGCTGCTCGACCGCTTCCTGAACGATGCGATCGAAGTCGATGTCGATTGCCTGTCCGACGGCCAGCGCACCTTCATCGGCGGCGTAATGGAGCATATCGAACAGGCCGGCGTGCATTCCGGCGACTCCGCCTGCTCGCTGCCGCCGTATTCACTGTCGCAGGAAACCATCGCTGAACTGAAGCGCCAGACCGCGCTGATGGCCAAGGGCCTGAATGTGGTCGGCCTGATGAACGTACAGTTCGCGATCCAGCAGCAGGAAGTCGAAGGCAAGCTGCAGGACATCGTCTATGTGCTGGAAGTGAATCCGCGCGCCTCGCGAACCGTGCCTTACGTGTCGAAGGCCACCGGCCTGCAGCTGGCGAAGATCGCTGCACGCTGCATGGTCGGACAGACGCTCGACAGCCAGGGCATCAAGAACGAAGTGGTGCCCTCGTACTACAGCGTCAAGGAAGCCGTGTTCCCGTTCAACAAGTTCCCGGGCGTCGATACGATCCTCGGTCCGGAAATGAAATCGACCGGCGAGGTCATGGGGGTGGGCAAGACCTTCGGCGAAGCATTCGTCAAGTCGCAGCTCGGTGCAGGCGTGAAGTTGCCAAGGTCGGGCAAGGTATTCCTGAGTGTCAAGAACAGCGACAAGCCGCGTGCGGTGCAGGTCGCGAAGGACTTGGTCGAACTCGGGTTCACTCTGGTCGCGACCAGGGGAACGGCTGCCGCAATCAGCGCCGCCGGCATCCCGGTCACGGCTGTGAACAAGGTGGTCGAAGGTCGTCCGCATGTGGTGGACATGATCAAGAACAATGAGATTGTCATGGTCATCAACACGGTGGAAGAAAAACGCAATGCAATTGCCGACTCGCGCACGATTCGTACGTCGGCATTGCTGGCACGGGCGACGACTTTTACCACTATCGCCGGTGCGGAAGCTGCGGTCGAAGGCATGCGCCATCTTGATGAGCTGAATGTCTACGATTTACAAGGCCTGCATAAGTCTTTACACTAAGCCCCACAGTTAAACTTCCATCACAGAGGTCACAGACGATTCCGGGGTTTCCCCGGAATTATTTGTGACCTCTGTGTTTTCTTTTTGTCCAAGAAAATCATGAGCACAGTTCCCATTACCAAGCGCGGCGCAGAACTTCTGAAAGAAGAGTTACAACGCCTGAAATCCAAGGATCGTCCGGCTGTCATCAATGCGATCGCGGAAGCGCGTGCGCAGGGCGATCTTTCCGAAAATGCCGAATACGATGCGGCAAAAGAGCGCCAAAGCTTTATCGAAGGCCGTATTGCCGAACTGGAAGGCAAACTCAGCGCCGCACAGATCATCGATCCGACAGCACTGGATGCGGAGGGGCGGATTGTCTTTGCCTCAACGGTGAATCTCGAGGACCTGGAGTCGGGTCAGAAAGTGACCTATCAGATTGTGGGCGAGGATGAGGCCGATCTGAAAGAGAATAAGGTTTCGATCACATCGCCGATCGCGCGCGCATTGATCGGCAAGTATGCAGGCGATGTCGTGGAGG
The DNA here is from genome assembly GCA_023420795.1 of Pseudomonadota bacterium. Classification (GTDB taxonomy): domain Bacteria; phylum Pseudomonadota; class Gammaproteobacteria; order Burkholderiales; family Burkholderiaceae_D; genus Noviherbaspirillum. The sequence goes on along the minus strand of JAEZVM010000145.1, from coordinate 1,137 downwards.
TCAACGCGCCGTCCGGTATTCGCGAATACGAAGTTCTTGAAGTACGTTACATCTGATTGGGCATGTTTGCGGCGCGCGCACGCTTGCTGATTGCAACGCTGTGGGTAGGCAGCTTGTGGACTGTCGGCTATCTGGTTGCGCCAGCCTTGTTTGCAAGCTTGTCCGACAGAGCGTTGGCCGGAACGATTGCCGGCACGATGTTCCGCATAGAGGCATGGTTGTCGGTGATTTGCGCCGTCGCCATGATTGTGCTGATCAGGTCTGTCGCGGCTGGCGAAGATCGTGTCCGTCGCAAGCACCTGTTGTGGATTGCCACAGGCATGCTGGCGTGTACCTTGATCGGGTATTTCGGCCTTCAGCCGTTCATGACGGCGTTGCGTGAGACGGCAGGACCGGGTGGCGTGATGGATTCAGATTTGAAAAGCCAGTTCGGCATTCTGCACGGGGTTTCCAGCGCGTTTTATCTGGGGCAGAGCGTTCTGGGTGTGGCGCTGGTGCTGAAGCTGCGTTGAGGACTGCTTGACGGCGCAGGCCAGATATATTTTCTGCCTGCGTTCCATACACTTTTCTGAGGTCGGCGCTCTTATCGGCCCAATGCAGATTTCTTGATGCTGGTTTGACGCGGTTTGGCGCGCTTGATGGAACCTCCCGCAGTAACCCGTTCGTTGCCTTTCAGGACGACTTTCTTGACTGTCGGGCGCTTGGTGCCGCTGGGGCTCGGTTTCACGATCGTGACTTCGCGCAGGCCCTTGCCTCGCTTCTCGCTGCGTTCCTTGGGGGCGTCTTTCTTGGGGCGATAGACCACCAGCAGCTTGCCGATATGCTGTACCGGTGCTGCATCGAGCTTTTCGCAAATGGCGTCGTACATTTCAACGCGCGCTTCGCGGTCGTCGCCAAACACGCGGATCTTGATCAATCCGTGCGCATTCAGGCTGGTATCGATTTCCTTGAGTACGGCGGGCGTTAACCCGGCCTCGCCGACGATGACAACCGGGTTGAGCGCATGAGCGTCTGAACGAAGCGCGCTGCGCTCGGCTGGAGTGAGTTTCAACATGATTGGCAATTCCTTAAAAGCGGTATTCTACGCGAATGGCAAAGAACAAATTCAATAAAAACTGGCTGCATGACCACATCAAT
>JAEZVM010000014.1 GCA_023420795.1 Pseudomonadota bacterium | reverse complement strand
ATCCCGACATGTCGGGTTACAGCGTCAAGGGCCAGTTTGCGGGCCTGTCGCTCAGGCCGCAGCCAGCGCGTACCGCGCGTCCGAAAAGCGGAGCGGAGCCGGCGCAGGCCGCAGTACCCGCGATTCCGGGCTTCGACAATCTGACCGGGCGCATCGATGCCAATGATCGCGGCGGCACGGTCAGCCTCGCATCAGACAATCTCGTATTGCAGGTACCAGGCTATTTCGCCGATCCGTTGATGCCTTTCGATCACCTTGCGATGCAGGCCAACTGGGCTTTTCAGGATAACAACCAGCTCCTGCTCGATATGCAGAAGATGGAGTTCGTGCAGGCGGAGCTTGCCGGTTCGTTCTCCGGCAAGCATCTGATGCCGCTGACACGGCAGAAGGGCCAGTCGCCCGGAACCATCGATATCAGCGGCAAGCTCAACAGGGTGGAGTTGCCGCAGATCGGCCGCTATCTGCCGTTGCAGACACCCGAGACGCTGAAGCGCTGGCTGACCGGGGCGCTGACCGGCGGCGCGGTGAAGGATGTGAAGCTGCGCCTCAAGGGGGATCTCGCGCAATTCCCTTTCCATGGACAGGCCGACAGATCGAAAGGCGAGTTCAGCGTCAGCGGGAAGATCGAAAACGGCGTGCTGAACTATGCGCCGGGCGAGTTTGCACCGGGCAGCGGGACGCAGAACGGCGCCATGCCGTTGTGGCCGGTGATCGACCAGATCGACGGCACGATTCTGTTCGACCGTGCGCGCATGGAGATCACTGCGGCCACTGCGCGAACCTCCGGCACGAACCTGTCGGATGTAAAGGCCGTGATTCCGGACCTGTCGGTGCATGACATGGTGCTGGATGTCGATGGTTCGGCGGAAGGGCCGCTGCAGGAATTCCTGCGCTTTACCAGGGAAAGTCCGGTGGCTGGCTGGATCGGCCACTTTACCGACGAAACCAGGGCGAACGGCAATGCCAAGCTGGCGTTGAAGCTGCAGCTGTTGTTGGCGCGCATGGCGGAATCCAAGGTCAATGGAACGCTGCAGTTCGCCGGCAATACCGTGACGCTGATGAACGACATGCCGCCGCTCAGTTCGACCAACGGCAAGCTGGAGTTCCATGAAAAGGGTTTTTCGATCGGCGGCATCAAGTCGAATTTCCTCGGCGGCCCGGTCACGATATCCGGCGGCACCCAGCGCGACGGCAACATCCTGGTCAAGGCCGACGGTATGTTGACCGCAGACGGCATCCGCAAGGTGTATGCGACACCGGTGACGCGGAATTCAACCGAGCGCATTAACGGCAGCACGCGCTACCGGACCGCGGTGCGGGTGGCGAACGGACGTCCAGAGATTCTCGTCGAATCGAATCTGGTCGGTATCGGTCTTGATTTTCCGGCGCCGCTGCGCAAGGCCGCGAATGAAAGCCTGCCGCTGCGCTTCGAACTAACTGGGTTGCCGCCCAACGACGCGTCGTTTGCGCGCGATGAAATGAAGTTGTCGCTCGGCGCCGCGATTTCGGCGCGCTACGAGCGCGAAAAAGCGCCGGAGAAGGGGGCGCAATGGCGCGTCGTGCGTGGTGGCATCGGCGTCAATGTGCCTGCGCCGCAGCCGGACAGCGGCCTGATCGCAAACGTCAGCATGAAGTCGCTGGATATCGACGCATGGCGGCGGGCGCTGACTTCGGTGGTAAGTGCGGGCAAGGAGCCTGCCGTGCCGACGCAGGAGAATACGTCTTCGATCTCCCAGTACATCGAGCCGGAAGTGCTGGCGGCGCGCGCTACCGAACTGCTCGTGATGGACCGCAAGCTCGATAACGTGGTGGTCGGCGCATCGCACCAGGACGGCATATGGCAGGCCAACATCGATTCAGAGCAGGCATCGGGCTATCTGAGCTGGGCCGAATCGCGTTCCGGCCGTGGCATGGGCAGGGTCACGGCCCGCCTTGCGTCGCTGGCGATTCCCAAATCGGCCGCCTCCGAGGTGACCGAACTGCTGGAAGGAAAAGACACCACGACGCAGATGCCGGCAGTCGATGTGATCGTGGAAAACTTCGAGTTGTTCGGCAAGAAGTTCGGCCATCTCGAGCTGCTCGCGAGGAATGTGCGCGGCGATGCCGGGCGCGAATGGCGCATCAGCAAGCTGTCCATCGCCAATGCCGACGCTGAACTGAAGGCGACCGGCAGATGGGCGTTCAGGAATGGCGAAAGCCTGTCCGAGCTCGACTACACACTGGATATTGCCGATGCGGGCAAGCTGCTGGATCGGTTCGGATTCGTCAATGTTCTGCGGGGCGGCAAGGGCAAGATGGCGGGCGACATCAGCTGGAAGGGGCTGCCATTCTCGCTCGACATTCCCAGCCTGAACGGCAAGGTGGAGCTGAACCTGGCATCGGGGCAGTTCCTGAAGGCCGATCCTGCCGCTGCAAAGCTGCTTGGCGTACTGAGCCTGCAATCCTTGCCGCGCCGGCTCGTGCTCGATTTTCGCGACGTGTTTTCGGAAGGCTTTGCCTTCGACGGCGTGACGGCGACGGCAACAATCGCACAGGGCGTCGCGAAGACCGACAACTTCAAGATGCGCGGCGTCGCTGCGACGGTGCTGATCGACGGCACGGCGGACATCGCAAAAGAGGCGCAGAATCTGCATGTGGTGGTGATCCCCGAGATCAATGTAGGTGCCGCATCGGTGGTGTATGGACTGGCGGTCAATCCGGTGATCGGCGTCGGCACCTTCCTTGCGCAGTTGTTCCTGCGCGATCCGCTGATGAAGGCCTTCACCTTCGAATACCAGGTCACCGGCCAGTGGGCCGATCCAGTCGTGACCAAGCGGCCGCGCCAGCCGCAGGGCCCGACGGGAGAAGCCGTCAGTTTTTCCGAACCGAATGGATGAAATGATGAAAGTCGCCGCAATACAAATGGTGTCCACGCCATCGGTGGAACAGAATGTCGACAGTGTGCGCCGCCTGATTGCGCAGGCCGCGCAACAGGGCGCGCAACTCGTGTTATTGCCGGAATACTGGCCGATCATGGGCATGCAGGATCTGGACAAGGTCGCGCACGCGGAGCATCTCGATGCCGGGCCAATCCAGACATTCATGTCGGACATCGCGCGCGAACACCGCATATGGCTGATCGGCGGCACGCTGCCGATGGTTTCGCCCGAGGCCGACAAGGTATTGAACACGGTGATGGTGTACGACCCGCAGGGCGAGCACGTGGTCCGCTACGACAAGATCCACCTGTTCAGCTTCACGAAGGGTGGCGAGTCATACGATGAGGCGCGCACCATCGTGCACGGCACCAAGGTCGCGAGCTTTGACGCGCCCTTCGGCAGGGTTGGCCTGTCGGTATGCTACGACCTGCGCTTTCCGGAACTCTATCGGGCGATGGGCGAATGCTCGCTGATAGTGATGCCCGCCGCATTCACCTACACCACCGGCAAGGCGCACTGGGAGATATTGCTGCGCGCTCGGGCAATCGAGAACCAGTGCTATGTACTGGCAGCCGCACAGGGCGGACAGCATACGAACGGTCGCCGTACCTGGGGACACAGCATGCTGATCGATCCATGGGGCGAAATCAAGGCGGTACTGCCGGAAGGCGAGGGCGTCGTCATCGGCGAGATCGAAGCAAGCTACCTGCAGCAGGTGCGCGAAAACCTGCCAGCGCTGAGGCACCGCAAGCTGTGATAAAAAATTTGTCGTGAGGCATTTGTTTCGCACTCGCGAACGCCTGCCTGACAGATGTTCTACAATCAGCCGATCCATTGATCTCATTTGAAGTCGCCTGCCGCAGGCGCACATACCGGACACCATGAATCTATTCGAACCGAATCTGCAAACCCTGGCGGTCGCGCGCGACGTGCTGCTGACGCCTTTCGGCCTGGATGAAGCCAAGCTGGGCAAGGCGCTCGCAGAGATCTTTACGCATCGCGTCGATTACGCCGACCTGTACTTCCAGTTCACCAAGAACGAGGGCTGGAGTCTCGAAGAGGGCATCGTCAAGACCGGCAGTTTCTCTATCGACCAGGGCGTTGGCGTGCGCGCAGTGTCGGGCGACAAGACCGCATTCTCGTACTCGGACGAAATCTCCGAGCGCGCATTGCTGGAAGCGGCGGCTGCCACGCGTACCATCGCGCGGCAGGGCGCGGGCAAGGTCAAGGTCGCATCCTCGATCCAGGCAGCTGGCGGCCGTTCGTTGTATCTGCCGCATGATCCGCTGGTGTCGCTCGACGCCACCGCGAAGGTGAAGCTGCTGGAAAAGGTGGAGCGCATTGCACGCGCCAAGGACCCGCGCGTGGTGCAGGTGATGGCCGGACTCGCCGGCGAATATGACGTCGTGCTGGTGGTACGCAGCGACGGCGTGCTCGCAGCCGACATCCGCCCGCTGGTGCGCGTGTCGGTCACGGTGATCGCCGAGCAGAACGGTCGGCGCGAGGTCGGTTCCAGTGGCGGCGGCGGCCGTTACGACTACAGCTACTTCAGCGACGAGTTGCTGGAGCGTTATGCAACGGAAGCGGTCGAGTCGGCGATCGTCAATCTCGATGCGCGCCCGGCTCCCGCAGGTCCGATGACCGTAGTGCTCGGGCCGGGTTGGCCGGGCGTACTGCTGCACGAGGCGGTCGGCCATGGTTTGGAAGGTGACTTCAACCGCAAGGGTTCCAGCACTTTCTCCGGCCGCATCGGCGAGCGCGTCGCCGCCAAGGGAGTGACCGTGGTGGATGACGGCACCATCGCCGACCGGCGCGGTTCGCTGAATATCGATGACGAGGGCAACCCGACGCAGTGCACGACGCTGATCGAGGACGGCATCCTGAAGGGCTACATCCAGGACACGATGAACGCGCGCCTGATGAACATGAAAGTCACCGGCAATGCCCGCCGCGAGTCGTATGCGCACCTGCCGATGCCGCGCATGACGAACACTTACATGCTGGCCGGCGACAAGGATCCGGAGGAAATTCTCGCATCGGTGAAGAACGGCTTGTACGCGGTCAATTTCGGCGGCGGCCAGGTCGATATCACCAACGGCAAGTTCGTATTCTCCGCGAGTGAGGCATACATGATCGAGGATGGCAAGGTGACCTATCCGGTCAAGGGCGCGACATTGATCGGTAACGGGCCGGACGTGCTCAATCGCGTGTCGATGATCGGCAATGACATGCGACTCGACAGCGGCATCGGCGTCTGCGGCAAGGAAGGGCAGAGCGTGCCGGTCGGCGTCGGCCAACCGACCCTGAGAATCGATGGCGTGACCGTGGGCGGAACCGGCTGAACTTCAACGAAAATGGCAGAAAGCCGCGGAATATATGGTTTCGCGGCTTGCCAAATGCCCTGATTTATTGCACCATTAACCCGATCCTTTTCAAAAAACGTAAAAACCATGACTTCCGTGCGCTTTTACTTTTACTTTTATTTTTACTTTAGCTATTCCAGCCCCGAGGCGGTGGAAAAGCGGTAAGCGCACAAATAAAAGAGCCAGAACCGAATTTCTAGAAAACCGCCAGCGATGGCGGTTTTTTTGTTTATACAGACTTCAACCTTACCAGGAGAAAAAACATGCCGCGCACAGATGACATACGCATACGGGAAATGAAAGAACTTACGCCGCCCTCGCATCTCATTCGCGAATTCTCCTGTACGGAAAAGGCATCGACGACTGTTGCAAACTCTCGCATTGCGTTGCACCGCATCCTGCATGGCCAGGATGACCGCCTGATGGTGGTCATCGGTCCGTGCTCGATTCATGACACTAAGGCCGCAATGGAATACGCGCGCCGCCTGGTCGAGCAGCGCCAGCGCTTCATCGGTGATCTAGAAATCGTAATGCGGGTGTATTTCGAAAAGCCGCGCACCACCGTCGGCTGGAAGGGGCTGATCAACGATCCCTACATGGACAACAGCTTCCGCATCAACGACGGCCTGCGGATGGCGCGCGAACTGCTCCTGAACATCAATGAGCTCGGCCTGCCGGCCGGTACCGAATTTCTCGACGTGATCAGCCCGCAATACGTAGCCGACCTGATCAGCTGGGGCGCGATCGGCGCACGCACCACCGAATCGCAGGTGCACCGCGAGCTGGCATCCGGCCTGTCGTGCCCGGTCGGTTTCAAGAACGGCACGGATGGCAATGTGAAGATCGCGGTCGATGCGATCAAGGCCGCTTCGCAGCCGCATCATTTCCTGTCGGTGACCAAGGGCGGGCATTCAGCGATCGTTTCCACCAACGGCAACGAGGACTGCCACATCATTCTGCGCGGCGGCAAGACGCCGAATTATGATGCCGCCAGCGTCGAGGCTGCCTGCAAGGATATCGCCGCCAACGGCCTTGCGTCGCGCCTGATGATCGATGCGTCGCATGCGAACAGCTCGAAGAAGCCGGAGAACCAGGTTCCGGTCTGCGCCGATATTGCGAAGCAGCTTGCTGCGGGCGATAGTCGCATCGTCGGCGTGATGGTGGAATCGCATCTGGTGGCCGGACGCCAGGATCTGGTGCCGGGCAAGGAGCTGACCTACGGGCAATCGGTGACCGATGGTTGCATCGACTGGGATTCCAGCGTCAAGGTGCTGGAAGTTCTGGCCGAGGCGGTCAGGCAGCGCCGCCTGCATCAGGACGCGGAAGAGTAATCAGGACGCGGAAGAGCGATTTCCGCGTCCGCTTGCAAAGCAATCAGTAGCGCTTGGTCAGAACCATCTGATCGCCTTCCCGCCGCATCTCGGTGCGGTTGAGGAAGGACATGCCGAGCAGGATGAACGGCAACCCCTGCTCCTGCACGACGGCATTAACATGGTTGATCTGGATGTCGCCGACCTTCACGGTATCCAGCTTGACGATATAAGCCGGGGCGGTGCCGTTGGCGGTATTCACATAACCCGGACGGCCCGCCTTGTAGTTGATTCCCAGCCTGACCGCTTCCGATGCCGGCAGCGCCACTGCCGTGGCGCCGGTATCGAGCAGCATGCGCACCGTGCCGCCGTTGATCTGGCCCTGCACCATGTAATGACCGCGGCCGTCTGCCTTCAGGGTTACGCTTGCGGGTCCGCTGGAGACGCTGCGGTTCACGTGTTCGCCGATCGCGATGATCTGCCGCTTGCCGTTGACCTCAATCGTCGCCGCTGACTGGTCGGTAGCCACCAGCCTGACGCCTTCGGCGATCTTCGCGCCGACCGAATAGGTCTTGGGCGCGCCGCCGTCAACCACCAACACGGCCTTGTTGGGGAACAGGCCGACGACACCAATATCGGCGGCCTGCACGCTTGCCGCAAACAGGAGCGGGACAAGGGTGATGGCTGTGGCGCGGCGCATGGAGGCCTAGTCGCGGAAGTTGTTGAATTCGAGAGGCAGGTCGGACACTTCCTTCCGCAGCAGTGCGATCGCCGATTGCAGTTCGTCCCGCTTTGCACCCTGTATGCGCACGGCATCGCCCTGGATGCTGGCCTGCACCTTCATCTTGCTGTCCTTGATGATGCGCACGATCTTCTTCGCCGCATCGGACTCGATGCCGTTCCTGATCTTGATGACCTGCTTGACCTTGTCGCCGCCGATCTTCTCGATCTTGCCGATATCGAGGAAGCGCACATCGACATTGCGCTTGGTCATTTTCCCGGTCAGCACATCGCGTACCTGGGTCAGCTGGAATTCGCTGTCCGCATAGGCGGTCAGTTCGCGCTCCTTCTGCTCGACGCGCGCGTCGCTGCCTTTGAAGTCGAAGCGTGTGGAAATTTCCTTGTTCGACTGGTCAATGGCATTCTTCACTTCGACCATATTGGCTTCGGATACGACATCAAAGGATGGCATGGCTTTACTCTCTTTAATCGTTACGTGGGGATGGGCCCGTTTTGCATCTTTTGAGGGCCTGTTGTGACTCAATCAACGGACCATTCTAGCCGACAAAAAATCGGGTGCCTAGACGGGCCAGCCTCTATAATGCGAGCGCTATGACCGCTCCGCTTCCTCTTCAATACGCCTTCCCCTTACGGAACCTGAACACCTTTGGCATCGATGCCAAGGCGCATGCTTACCTGCAGGTGAAATCGACCGATATCCTGCACGCGGTTCGGAGCGATTCGGCGCTGGCCGGCTTGCCGCGGCTGATTCTGGGCGGCGGCAGCAATCTTCTCCTGACCCGCGACTTTGCCGGCCTGGTGCTGCACATGTGCACTACCGGAATCGAGATTGTGGACGAGGACGCCGATGCGGTTTACGTGAAGGCGGCCGCCGGTGAAAACTGGCACCGCTTCGTGCAGTGGACTCTGCGGCAGGGATTGGGCGGGCTGGAAAACCTGTCGCTGATTCCCGGCAGCGTGGGTGCAGCGCCGATCCAGAACATCGGCGCGTACGGCATCGAGCTGAAGGATCGTTTCCATGCGCTGACAGCTTTCGATTTTGAAACGGGCGAGACTTTTGTGCTCGACAAAACCACCTGCCGCTTCGGTTACCGCGACAGCGTGTTCAAGCATGAATTGCACGAGCGCGCCGTCGTTCTCGATGTCACTTTCGCGCTGCCGAAGCAATGGCAAGCGAATCTGCAGTATGCCGATGTTGCGCAAGAACTCGCGACACGCGGCGTTGAGGCCCCAACCGCCACCCAGGTCAGCGAAGCGGTCATCGCAATTCGCAGCCGCAAGCTGCCGGACCCGGCTGCAGTCGGCAATGCCGGCAGCTTCTTCAAGAACCCGGTGGTGTCCGAAGATCAGCGCAATGCTCTGCTGGTGCGTTATCCGAACCTGGTCAGCCATGCGCAACCGGGCGGCGTTTTCAAACTTGCCGCCGGCTGGTTGATCGACCAGAG
>JAEZVM010000115.1 GCA_023420795.1 Pseudomonadota bacterium | reverse complement strand
CCGATGAGTGGCCGGCAGATGTACCTGCGCGGCATCATCATGAACATCACCAATCCGAAGGTGGCGATCTTTTTCCTTGCCTTTCTGCCGCAGTTCGCGAATCCGGAAAAAGGCGATCTGGTACTGCAGATCATGTCGCTGGGCGGCATATTCATCATCGCCACCTTGCTGGTGTTCGGCGCGATTGCCTATTTTTCGGGTGCGTTCGGCGCGCTGCTGCAGCGCTCGGCGCGCGCGCAGCTGATTCTCAACCGCCTGTCGGGCATGGTGTTCCTCGGCCTCGCCGCCCGCCTCGCCAGCGCACAACGTTGAACGGAGTCCGCATGCGGGTTTTAAGCGTGAACGTGGGGGCGATCGAAACCCTGTTCATCGAACAGTCGAATCATGTGCACCGCATCGCGACCGGCATCCACAAGCAGCCGGTGCAAGGGCCGGTGGCGATCGGAAAGCTGGGTCTCGCAGGAGACGAGCAGGCTGATCCCAGCGTGCACGGCGGGCTGGACAAGGCGGTGTATGCCTATCCTTCCGAGCACTATGCATTCTGGGCGGCGCAGCGGCTGGCAGCGTTGAAGCGCGAGGAACCGCTGCCGGCCGGCTCTATGGGCGAGAACCTGACGCTGCAGGGCTTGCTGGAAAGCGAAGTGTGGATCGGCGACCGGCTGCATGTTGGCGGCACGATCCTGGAAGTGTCGGAGCCGCGCCGCCCCTGCTTCAAGTTCAATGCAAAGATGGGCTTTTCTCATGCGGTGAAGATGATGACGCAGTCGGGCTTCACCGGCTTTTACCTGCGCGTGCTGCAGCCTGGAGAAGTCCGCGCCGGCGATACCATTACGCTGGTCGCCGGCCTGCGCAGCACTTCGATTGCGCAGATCAACGAACGACGTCTGAAGGGGCGCCAGCGGGATCTGTTCTGAGGCTGGACTTGATCAGGGCGCGGCCACCGGTCCATATCTTCGTCCAGCCGGGCGGCCACTGCAGCGCCGGCCCCGCATAGGCGGGCACGCCACGCCGCACCGGAATCACGGGCAGATGGTCTGGCACCGGGCCGTCTCGATAATCCCAGCCGAGCGTGTAGGCATAATTCGGCAGCAAGGCCTCGCATACATCATCGAACCACGCGGTGTGATCCTCATCGCGACGCCGCGCCTGCGCCAGTCCGTGCGGATCGAACTGCGCGAATGCGTACACCAGTTCTTGCGCGCTTGCGCCGGGAGTGTCGCCCCAGCCGATGACCGGATTGAAGTTGTAGTCCGCGCCCGACCCATACCAGCCCTCGCGCCAGGCGCGATCCATCCAGTTGCGCTGCCCGGTAAACAGATGCCAACGCCAGTGCAGGCCGGACGGCTTCGGCCAGCTGTACAGGTAGAGCCGCTGGTAGCCGGCGCGATGCAGTTCGCGCACCATTGCCATCAGCCGCGCATGCGGCATGCGGTCGGGCGCGTCACGCCGGAAGCGAATTGGTTCGCCGTCCGCATGCTGCAGTTCGTCATGCGACAGGTTCAGGTCCAGCGTGCGCACTTCGTCGCCGAAACGCGCCGACACCCAGCCGGTCAGCAGATTGACCGAGGTGATGACGCCATAGCCGCGATGGCGATGAAAGATGACGGTGCCTGGTGCGATGGGTTTCATTAACAATCCGGTAATGCAGTTCGAAAAACACATGCAGGCATTGCCGATCGGTTGAAAGCCGGTTGCGGCAACACATGCAAGACACTGTAAACCATCCGGGAAGACAAATCAGCCGCCTGTTCCGGCCGACCGGATGATGCGTTGAACGCGTGCGAAAGCCAGATCGGCTCGAATTGCAGCCTTATGCCGATTTCTGCTTTCGGTAGCGCCGGGGGAAGTGCTCCCTGTTGCTGGAGTCCGACACTCGCCGGAATGAATTGTTCAATGGCGATCCGCTAACGGCGGCAATTTTTGCTATTCCGGAAAGCCCTTTCGCTGCGGTAGCTCAAATTTCCCGCCACCAATGCAACTGAATATTAAGTGCCGCATCTAATCGGCGTTTTCCCGGGCGGTTGCCCGCCTGCTGCCCTGCTCGATTTCAAAGGACCCTACATGCTGCGTTTCCGGCGCCCGGCTCTGCCGCTGATTGTTTCAACCCTTGTTCTGGCTGCATGCGGCGGTGGCGGTGGAGGGGGTAGCAACGACAATATCCAGGCAGCCGCCTCGTCTCCGGCGTCGATCGCGGCACTGGAGCCTTCCGCGCCGGCAGCAACCGGCAATACCGCGAACGACGGCTTTAACTGGTTCAACTTCCGCCGCACGCAACTGGGACTGTCACCCGTTGCACGCAACAGCACAGTTGATATCGCCGCGCAGGGACATTCCGACTACCAGAAACTGTGGGGCGTCACGCATTACCAGAACGAGGGAAAGGCGGGTTTCACGGGAGTTTGCGTGTACGACAATAACTCCGATCCGCAATGTCCGTCGTCCAAGGTGAGCCGCCTGGAGGCAGCGAATTACCAGTTCACGCAAGGCTCGTATGCATTCGGCGAAGTCATATCAGCCACCTCCAACCCCGCCGGCTTCGATGCGGCGGAAGGGCTGATCGCCGCCATCTATCACCGCTTCGTCATCTTCGAGCCGATGTTCCGAGAGGCGGGCAGTGGCACTGCAACCGCGCCGAACG
>JAEZVM010000009.1 GCA_023420795.1 Pseudomonadota bacterium | reverse complement strand
GGCATCAGCATTGCGGTGCATTACGCACTGAACGACCCTTCCATTCCCGGCATTACCCAGAACCGCCGTACCTGGGGATTCAAGGATGAGAATGGCCAGTCCACCTATCTCGTTTACCAGAATCTGCATGGCACGATAGACATGTTTGCCATGAAACTCGACGTGGAGAAGAAGCCCGATGGCAGCGACTACCTGGCTGTCACCTTGCCGCCGCATCTGCGTTTTACCAATTTCGGCTTCGATTCATTGAGCGCGCAGACCGACCCGGCGGGGCCGGTCACCGACAGCATCGGTGGATTCAGCGTCAACGGCACGCTGTCCATGCAGGGGCAATTCCGTCTCTGGGCGCATTGAATCTCGGCTTCCCTTGTCACCAGCGCGAGGGGAATTCACGCATAAACATGCGGACGCTGCTTCGATTATGGATTCCATCGCTTCCGGCTTGCAGTCAGTCGCTGTCATTCAATCTTCGCGTCCGATCCTTGCCGCTTCAGGAGCTCGGCAAACTCGCCGGCAGTGACCGGCGGACTGAACAGATAACCTTGCATGCTCGGACAACTGTTATCGATCAGGAAGCGCTGCTGCTCTTTCGTTTCCACGCCCTCCGCGACTACGTGCAGACGCATGCTGTTGCCAAGCGCAATGATGGCGCAGGTGATTGCCGAACCGTTCACGTCGTTGCCGATGTCATGAGTGAAGGACTTGTCGATCTTTAACTTGTCGATCGGGAAGCGCTTGAGTTGCGACAGGCTGGAATAACCGGTCCCGAAATCGTCGATCGAGAATTTCACGCCCAGTGCACGCAGTCCAGACATGACGCTGATCACATGCTCCGGCCGCTGCATGATCATGCTTTCCGTCAGCTCCAGTTCCAGCCGATCAGGCGGTAGCCCGGTCTCCGTCAATACCTTCCTGACCGCGGCCGCAAAGTCTGCCTGCTGGAGCTGGCGTGCCGACACGTTCACCGCAACCCGCAGATGCGGGAAGCCCATATCGTGCCAGTACCGCGTCTGGCGGCATGCCTCGCGCAGGACCCACGGGCCGATTTCGACGATCTGGCCGGTTGCCTCGGCGATCGGAATGAAATGTGCCGGTGGCACCATGCCCATCTGCGGATGCTGCCAGCGTACCAGCGCTTCCATGCCCGTAATGCAGCCTGTGCTTATCTGGACCTGCGGCTGATACAGCACGCGGAATTCCTTGCGCTGCAGCGCAAGGCGCAAGTTGCTTTCGAGCTGCAGACGCTCGACCGAAGCGCGATTCATGTCTTCGCGGAAGAACTGCACGCTGCTCTCACCGCTGTTCTTCGCATGGTGAAGCGCGACATCGGCATGCTGGAGCAACAACTCTGGCGTCTGGCCGTCTTCCGGGTAAATGCTGATACCGATGCCGGCACTGACGCGGACTTCATGCCCATCCAGCATGAAGCTTCGCTGCAGCGCGGCCAGTATTTTTTCCGCAAGGCTGGCCGCCGACTGAGCATCGTCCAGTTCCTCCAGTACGATGGTGAATTCATCGCCGACGTGCCGCGACACAGTGTCCGCATCGCTCACGAGCGCGCGCAAGCGCTCCGCTACCGCGACCAGCAAGCGGTCGCCGACGCGATGCCCGAGCACTTCATTGATATGGGCCAGGCGATCCACGTCGATCGCCAGCAGCGCGACGCGATGATGATGGCGCCCTGCTTTCAGCAGCGCATGCTGCAGGCGATCATGCAGCAGCGTGCGGTTCGGCAGACCGGTCAATGCATCGAAGTAGGACAGCCGCTCAATCTCGTCCTGCGCGGCCTTCTCATGCGAGATATCGCTGAAAATGACGATGTAGTTCTTCAGCCGCCCGTCGGCATCGGATACCCGCCGGATCGACAGCTTCTCGATGAACTTTTCGCCCGACTTGCGAATAGCGCGGATCTCGCCGCTCCAGCTGCCCTGCTCGTCTATCGTTTTCCACACGGCCCTGTAAAACTCGGCCTCTTCTGTACTGGATACTGGAAACAGATAGGGTTTTCCGACAACTTCGGCTTCTGCGTAGCCGGTAATCGTACAGAACGCTCGATTGACCTTGAGAAAACGCCGCTCGGCATCGGTAATCGCAATGCCCTGCGCACTGCTTTCGAAGACGGTGGCGGACAGGCGCAGCGCATCCTCTGCCTGTTTTTGCTCGGTAATGTCTATCATGATGCCGCGCAGGGATGCCGGCTGACCGTCGCGTATATCCACACTGACGCAATCCTTTAGCCACACCGCCCTGCCATCGCTGGTGATCATGCGGTATTCGAATGCATGGTCGACGCCGCTGTCCGTCTGCGATGCGCAATAACGGATCGTGCGTTCACGGTCATCGGGATGAATGTGGGCTGCCCAGAAACCCTCCACGTACCATTCCTGCGGGCGATACCCAAGAATGCGTTCAGCCTGCGCACTGACGAAGCTGAAGCGGAAGGTCAACGGATCCGCTTCCCAGACAATGCCGTCGATGCTGTTGACCAGCGCCTCGAAACGCTGCTGCATCAGGTCGGCACTGTCACAGACGGCGTGGTTAACATGGGCAGGCGCGGGGCGGGAATTCAAGATTGCTTTCATCGTTTCCAAACGCTGTCGCCGGTCGTGCCTTCCAGGAAAAGGGAGCAAATT
>JAEZVM010000391.1 GCA_023420795.1 Pseudomonadota bacterium | reverse complement strand
GTCAATCCCTCCAGGCCAACCGGCCCGCGTGCATGCAGCTTGTCATTCGAAATCCCGATTTCCGCGCCAAGGCCGTATTCGAAGCCGTCCGCAAAGCGGGTCGAGGCATTGACCATTACCGACGCCGAATCGACTTCGCGCAGGAAGCGCATCGTACGGCTGTAGTCTTCAGTGATGATCGCGTCCGTATGCTGCGACGAATAGGTATTGATGTGCTCGATCGCCTCGCCTACATCACCCACGATCTTCACCGACAGGATCGCCGCGAGATATTCGGTGCGCCAGTCTTCCTCGGCGGCGGCTGCCAGATGCGGATAGCCAGCGAGGATCGCGCGCGCCTCCTCGTCAGCGCGCAGTTCCACTTCCTTCGAACGATACAGCTCCGCCAGCTTCGGCAACACCTGCGATGCGATGCCGCGCGCAACCAGCAGCGTTTCCATCGTGTTGCATGTGCCGTAGCGATGGCACTTTGCGTTGAAACAGACCTTCAGCGCCTTGTCGATGTCCGCCTTGTCGTCGATGTAGACGTGGCAGATGCCGTCGAGGTGCTTGATCATCGGCACCTTCGATTCCTTCATCAGCCGCTCGATCAGGCCCTTACCGCCGCGCGGCACGATCACATCCACATACTGCGGCATCGTGATCAGCTCGCCGACGGCGGCGCGGTCGGTGGTTTCAACGATCTGCACAGCATCAGCCGGCAGGCCGGCGCCGGACAGGCCTTCCTTCACCAGCTTCGCCAGCGCCTGATTGCAGTGGATCGCTTCCGAGCCGCCGCGCAGGATGGTCGCATTGCCGCTCTTGATGCACAGGCCGGCCGCATCGACAGTCACGTTCGGACGTGCTTCGTAGATGATGCCGATCACGCCCAGCGGCACGCGCATCTGCCCGACCTGGATGCCGGTCGGACGATATTTCATATTCGAGATCTCGCCGATCGGATCGGGCAGCGATGCAATCTGCTCCAGCCCTTCGGCCATCGTCGCGATTGCCTTGTCGGACAGCGTCAGCCGGTCGAGCATCGCTTCCCCCAGTCCGTTCGCACGCGCCGCTTCCAGATCTTTCTGATTGGCTGCACGAAGCGTATCAGCATCGCGCCGGATTGCCGTGGCAATGAGCGACAACGCGAGGTTCTTCGCCCTCGTATCGGCCTTGGCCATGGCGCGCGACGCTTTGCGCGCCCGCTGGCCGACCTCGGTCATGTAGTGCTTGATGTCCATTTGTTTTCGTCCCGCTTGATTCAAAAATCTGTCAGCTGCGCGCGACCTTCAATCCCAGCTGCAGCAGCGCATCCCATGCATCGCCGGCGAATGCCTTCGCGCGCAAACCTTTGACCATCTTGTCCACCTGCGCCGCCTGCTGCAATGCATCTTCCAGTGTCGTTAGCTTCAGGCGGCGCAACGCCGGCTCCATCAATTTTTCACGCGCGCCCCAGATGCGGTATTCCTTCAGCAGCATGCCGACGGATTTTCCCTGCATGGCAGCTGCCTTCAGTTTCAGCAGTGTGCGGATTTCCTCCGCCACCGCCCACAATACCAGTGGCAATGCCTCGCCTTCGCCTTTCAATCCTTCGATCATGCGGACCAGGCGTGGCACGTCGCCGACCAGCATCGCTTCATTGAGCTTGAATACATCGTAGCGCGCGACGTTCAGCACCGCATCCTGCACCTGCTCGAAGCTCAGCTTGCCCTCGGGGTGGAGCAGGGCGAGCTTCTGGATTTCCTGATGCGCGGCGAGCAGGTTGCCTTCTACCCGGTCGGCGATGAAGTCAATGCTCTGGCGGTCTGCGCTCTGGCGCTGCGCCGCCAGCCGTGTACCTATCCATGCCGGCAGCTGCGCACGCTCGACCAGCGGTATGTCGATATAGACACCTGCCTGCTGCAATGCCGATACCCATGCGCTTTTTTGCGTCTGCCAGTCCAGCTTCGGCAGCGTGATCAGCGTCACGTTGTCCGGATTCAGCGCGCCGACATACTCCTGCAGCGCCTGACCGCCATCCTTGCCGGGTTTGCCGGTCGGGATGCGCAGTTCGATCAGCTTGCGGTCGCCGAACAGCGATTGCGACTGGTTGGCTGCCAGCAGTTCGCCCCATTTGAAACTGCGCTCGACCACCAGCACTTCGCGCTCGGACAAGCCCTGCGCGCGGGCGGTCTTGCGAATTTTGTCGGCTGCTTCCAGCGCCAGCAGATGCTCGTCGCTAGTGATCACGTACAGCGGCGTGAGGTTTTTCGCCAGATGCGTGTCGAGGGCGTCGAGCCGCAGTTGCATCGCCGGTTCCTCGTCAGGCCGTTCTGATGGCCTGCAGGCGCCGCAGCAGTTGCTGCACGAGGTCGCTCTGCATGTCGCGATACAGCAGCGCCTCTTCGTTTTCCTTCGCCATCACCGCTGATTCGTTGAAGCTGATGTCGCGCTTCAGGACGATCTCGGTAGGTGCGATCAACTCATTGTTTTTCGGGCCCCTGACCCGGAAACGCAGCTTGTAATAAAGCGTGTACTCGCGGACACGGCCCTGAGTATTCAGTGACAGGATTTCCTTGTGCCGTGTTTCTGACAGCACGTCGAGAATGGCTTCCGCTTCTTTCTGATCGTCCACTACCGTGCCGCCGCTGGCCCGGATATAGCGCTTGAGTTCGGCGCCGAGCGGCGATGCATCAGACAGGCCGACGTAAATTGTTTTGAACGGCAGTGCCGCCGTTCCGTTCGCGCCGCGCAGGTGAAAGCCGCATGCGGACAGCATGGTGGCAGTGGTCAGGGCGAGGACGGTACGGCGTTTCATGGACTCTCCAGGAGAACTCGGTTAAGCGACGATGTTGACCAGCTTGCCAGGCACGATGATGACTTTCTTCGGCGTGCCTTCGACGAATTTCTTTACATTGTCGTTGGCGAGCGCAGCCGCTTCGATCGCGGCCTTGTCTGCGTCCTTCGGTACTTTCACGCTGCCGCGCAGCTTGCCGTTGACCTGCACCATCAGCTCGATTTCGGCTTGTTCCAGCGCCGACGCATCGACCTGCGGCCACGGGGCGTCGAGGATGTCGCCGAATGCAACCGCAAAGCCGAGTTCCTGCCACAGCACATGGGTGATGTGCGGCGCGACCGGATAGAGCACGCGCAGGAAGATCGAATAGCCTTCCGCGATCACCGCATTTGATGCAGCGGAATCATCGAGCTTCGCGGCTTCCAGCGTATTGAGCATTTTCATGCAGGCGGACACGACCGTGTTGTACTGGATGCGCTTGAAGTCGTGATCGGCCTGTTGCAGGATCTTGTGGATCTCGCGGCGCAGCGTCTTGTGCGTATCGGGCAGCGCGCCGAAATCGACGTCGCTCGACGCGGCGATGCGTTCCTTTTGCGTGTGACCGAATGCCCACACGCGGCGCAGGAATCGGTTCGCGCCTTCGACGCCGGCACCCGACCATTCGAGGGTCTGCTCCGGCGGCGAAGCGAACATCGTGAACAAGCGGGCAGTGTCAGCGCCGTACTGGTCGATCTGCGCCTGCGGGTCGATGCCATTGTTCTTCGACTTCGACATCTTCTCGGTGCCGCCGAGTTCGACCGGCTGGCTGTCGGCCTTCAGGATCGCGGAAACCGGGCGGCCCTTGTCGTCGAAGCTCAGTTCCACATCGGCGGGATTGAACCAGGTCTTCTTGCCGCTCGCGTCTTCACGGTAGTAAGTTTCGTTCAGCACCATGCCCTGCGTGAGCAGGTTGACGAAAGGTTCGTCAAACTTCAGCAAGCCGAAGTCGCGCATCACCTTGGTCCAGAAGCGCGCGTACAGCAGGTGCAGAACAGCATGCTCGATGCCGCCGATGTACTGGTCCATCGGCATCCAGTAATCGTTGCGGCTATCGACCATTGC
>JAEZVM010000390.1 GCA_023420795.1 Pseudomonadota bacterium | reverse complement strand
GCGATCAGCGCATCGCGCGGCGCGCCGCGTATGCCCTTGCCGATGCGGTCGATGAAGCGCGCGCTCAATATCCAGCCGGCTCCGGTCGCCAGCGCGAACAGCGGCTTGGTCGCCGCACCCAGGCCATAGCCGATCACCGCCAGCCATTTCCGCTTGCCGACATAGTCGCTGACTACCCCCGAAAACACCTTGGCGATCAGCGCGGTTGCCTCGGCAATGCCCTCGATGATGCCGACCGTCGTGGCACTCGTCCCCAAAATAACGGTCATAAATACCGGTAGTAGGCTATGGATGATTTCCGACGAAACATCCATTAACAGACTGACGAAGCCGAGCACCCAGACGGTGCGTGGAATGCCGGCGGCGCGCGCGGATGGTGTCATGTTGGGCACGGTTCGTGTAATTTATGCGTTGCCTTTACGGATGGTCTCCCCGTATTTCCCTGCAAGTGGAAGGGGAATTCGAGCTTTGAGTTTTGTTGATAGAATCAAAGGCTTATCTCAACTTCGAAGGTGCGTAATGCTGTATCCGGAATTATTCAAATCGCTAGAGCAAGTCCGCTGGAACATGGAAAAGGATATCCCCTGGGACCAGTTCGATGCCTCGAAGTTGTCGGACGAACAAGCGCAAACCATCCGGATGAACGCCATCACCGAATGGTCCGCTCTACCCGCCACCGAGATGTTTCTGCGCGATAACCGCGACGACAGCGATTTCTCCGCCTTCATGTCGGTCTGGTTCTTCGAGGAACAGAAGCATTCTCTCGTATTGATGGAATACCTGCGCCGCTTCCGCCCGGAACTGGTACCGACCGAGGAGGAGCTGCACAACGTGCGCTTCGAATTCGACCCGGCGCCGCCGCTGGAAACCCTGATGCTGCACTTCTGCGGTGAAATACGGCTCAACCACTGGTACCGCTGCGCATCCGACTGGCACACCGAGCCGGTTATCAAGCAGATTTACAAGATTATCAGCCAGGACGAGGCGCGCCATGGCGGCGCCTATCTGCGCTACATGAAGAAGGCGCTGTCCGAGGCCGGCGACACGGCCCGTGCTGCGTTCGCCAAGATCGGTGTGCTGATGGCGTCGGCGCGCCGCACCGACAAGCCGCTGCATCCGACCAACCTGCATGTGAACCAGGCGCTGTTTCCGAACGACACCGTGCAGAGCCGCCTGCCCGACCCGGACTGGCTGGAGCGCTGGCTCGACGGACAGATCAGGTTCGACGGCGAATGGGAAAAGAAGGTCGTCGATCGCATCCTGCACAACCTGTCGCTGCTGTTCGAGCGCACCTTCGAGTCGGTGCAGGACCTGAACCGCTATCGCAAGGAAATCACGACGCGGCTGGCGCAATTGAATCCAGCCTGAGCGTTCCAGACGCTACACTAGAGGCCGCAGGCATTCCGCCTGCGGCCTTTTTCATTTCACCATGCCCAATTTCGAAAAGAAAATCTGCACGCGCCAGGAGCTGAAGCGGCGCGTCGCCGAACTGCCCAAGCCGGTGGTGCTGACCAACGGCGTGTTCGACATACTGCATCGCGGCCATGTTACCTATCTCGCGCAGGCGCGCGAACTCGGTGCGTCGCTGGTGGTCGCAGCTAATACCGATGCGTCGGTCAGGCGGCTTGGCAAGGGCGACGACCGGCCGGTCAACAGCTGCGAGGACCGCATGGCGATTCTCGCTGCGCTGGAAGCCGTCAGCATGGTGGTGCCGTTCGATGAAGACACTGCGCTCGAAGTAGTGCAGGAAGCGCGGCCGGATATCTATGTGAAGGGCGGCGACTACGACATGGCCGCGATTCCCGAAGGGCAGGCGGTGGCAGCCTACGGCGGGAAGGCGGTCGCAATCGAATTCGAGCACGACCGCTCGACCACCAGGTTGCTGGCGAAGGTCAGGAGCAGCTGAAACATCATGAACGTCGCACCCTTGGCTGAAGTGACGCGAGGTGGGCAGATCGAGTCCATCCACTTCGGCGCGGTCGCCGTCGTCAATGTGCGCGGCGAGCTGCTGTACCAGGCGGGCGATCCGCACTTCCCGACGTTTACCCGTTCGACGCTCAAGCCCTTCCAGGCACTGCCTTTCTTGAGGGACGGCGGTCCGGCGCGCTTTGGTTACGGCAGCCGCGAGCTAGCGCTCATGTGCGCCAGCCATTCCGGCGAGGTGATGCACACGGATATCGTGCAGGCGATGCTGCACAAGGCCGGCTGTGACGAACGCCATTTGCGCTGCGGCTGCCATGTGCCGATCCATTTTTCTACCGCCGGCGCACAGCCGCCATCCGGTGCAGTTTTCAGTCAGATGCACAACAATTGCAGCGGCAAGCATGCCGGCTTCCTTGCGTATTGCGTGCAGCACGGCCAGCCGCTCGATAGCTATGTCGATCCCACGCATTCGCTGCAGCGGGCGATCCGGCGCGATGTCGCGCAGGCTGCCGGCATGGCCGAAGCCGATCTCGGCATGGGCATCGACGGCTGCTCGGCACCCAATTATTTAATACCGCTATCGCGCCTCGCGTACATGTATGCGCGCCTGGTGCAGGGAGATGCGCTGTTCGGCGAATCGTTTTCGGCGATGACGAGTCATCCGGAGCTGGTGTCCGGCAGCGGCCGCATCGACCTTGCATTCATGCAGGCCGCGCCCGGCGACTGGGTTGCGAAAGGCGGTGCCGAGGGAGTGCAGGCGATCGGCATCCGATCCGCCGGTCTCGGCATCGCGCTGAAGGTCGCCGATGGTAATGCACGCGCTTCACAGCCTGCCGCGATAGCAGTATTGCAACATATCGGCCTGCTTCCCGCACCGGAGACAACGGCGCTGGCCGCATGGACCCGACCGCAGCTGCATAATTTTGCGGGTCTGCAAACCGGTGAAGTCCGGGCTGCGGTCAAACTCGTCAAAACTTGATCCATGCTATGGCACAAAATTGCTTGAGGGCAGTCAAATAGCGGATTGAAGATTCTGCGATCAGAAACCTTGTGCCGGCGCGGGAGATCGGGCGCCTGCTAGGCACCATCCGCGTATCGGCACAACGGTGGCTGACAAATTCTTAATTTAGGGAGATATCGATGAATATTCTTGTTCGATCCGCTTCTGCTGTCATATTCGCAATGGCAACTGCGACAGCCTTTGCAGCTGAGGATCATTCGGCGCACATGTCGCATGGCGCACATGCGCCGGCTGCGGCCGCGCTGTCGGAGGGGGAAGTCAAGAAGGTGGACAAGCAGGCGCGCAAGATCACCATCAAGCACGGGCCGCTCGCCAATCTGAACATGCCGCCGATGACCATGGCGTTCAAGGTGTCGGACGACACTGCGCTCGACAGCCTCAATGCGGGCGACAGGATCAAGTTTGTCGCTGGAAGACAGGGTGCTGCTTTTGTGGTGTCCCGCGTGGAGCGGATGCAGTAGGAAGGGAAATCAAAAAAGAAGGCGCCGTTGCATCGCGGCGCCTTCTTTATCTTCCGGCTTAATGCTTGTTCTGCATCATGCCGCCGGTCTTCACTTCGCGGACTTCTGCGGTCACCTCGGTCTTGCCCGCTTTTTCAAATGTCAGCGTGATCGGGAATTTCTCTCCGACCTTCAGAGGCTGGCGCAGTCCCATCAGCATCAGGTGATAGCCTTCGCCCGGCTTCATCACCAGTTTTTCGGCCGGTTTGAGTTCGATGCCCGGCACTTCGCGCATCTTCATCACATTGCCTTCCATCGCCATCGTATGGATTTCGACCGACTTCGCGACCGGCGAGGAGGCGGCGACCAGCTTGTCGGCGGACGTGCCCTTGTTCTCGATCGTGACGTAGGCGCCGCCGGCCGGCTGGTGCGGCATGGTCACCCGCGCATACGGCTCGGAGAGGTGCAGGTCCTTCAGTTTGTATTCCTGTGCAGAGGCAAGCGAGCTGGCCAGGATGGCGGCTGCGAATGTGAGTGTGGAACGCAATTGCATGATGCTCCTTTGGAAAATTAACTACCACCGTTAAAACCGTTTTGCCGCCAGGCTTCGTACACGACCACGGCGACCGTATTCGACAGGTTCAGGCTGCGATTGTCCGGCCGCATCGGCAGCCGTATCCGCTGCGTGAGCGGGAAGGATTCCCGCAGTGCCGGCGCCAAGCCCTTCGTCTCCGAACCGAACACGAATACGTCGCCCGGGCGGAATGCAACCGTGGCGAACGGCGTCGAGCCATGCGTGGTCAGCGCGAACATGCGTGCCGGATCGGGCGATTCGCTGGCGAGGAATGCCTCCCAGTTGCAATGCACTTTCATTGTTGCATAGTCGTGATAATCGAGGCCCGCGCGCCGCATCTTCGCATCGTCGAGTGGAAAGCCGAGCGGCTCGATCAGATGGAGCTGCGCGCCGGTATTGGCGCACAGGCGAATGACATTGCCGGTGTTCGGCGGGATCTCGGGTTCAACCAGTACTACGTGGAACAAGCTTGCTCCTATTTCTGCACGGTTCGTGCGAATACGAAATTGGTCACGCGGGCAGCGCCGAATCGCTTCAATGTCGCCGCCAGTTCATTCAGGGTTTCGCCGGTGGTCATCACATCATCGACCACGCCGACATGCCGGCCGCGCACGCGGTCGAT
>JAEZVM010000381.1 GCA_023420795.1 Pseudomonadota bacterium | reverse complement strand
ACGATCGCATCCACGGTCAGCGTCGTGATATCGGCTTGGATGGCGCGCAGCGTGGCAGGCATGATGAATGGCTTATGCAGCCTTGTCGGTTGTGACGATCATGTCGAGCTCGACCGACGCATTTTTCGGAAGCTGATAGACGCCGACCGATGTCCTCGCATGCGCACCGACTTCGCCGAAAACCATGTACAGCACCTCGGAGGCGCCGTCGGCCACTTCGCTTTGCTGCGTGAAATCGGCAGCGCTCTGCACATAGACGGTAATGCGGAGGATTCTTTTCACGTGCGCCAGGCTGCCGAGCGACTGGCGCAGGATGGCGAGGGCACGCATCGTGCAGATCCGGGCGGCGCGCCTGCCGTCTTCGAGCGAGGTCTCCGCGCCCACGCGGCCTGTTACGACCACCGTCGTATCGACGCGGGGGATCTGGCCGCTGATATAGATTTCGTTTCCGTTTTCGATCGCGGGCACGTAATTGCCGCCGATTCGGATTTCTCCATCAAAGCGGTGGCCAAGGCGCTCCGCCAACTGCTCGAACAGTGTGTCTCTCGATGCTTCAGTCGTCATTGCGTTCCTTGTTTTACTTCTGGCGTGGCAAGTCTCGGAAATCATCTCTGTTCCAGAAAGCTCAGCAGGCCTTTCAATGCATGCTTCACCGCCTGCTGGCGGACCGCCTGACGGTCGCCGGAAAAGACCAGCCGCCCGGTATAGGTGTCATGCTCCAGCGCCCAGCCGAAGCAGACAGTGCCGACCGGCTTGCCCGGCACCGCGCCGCCGGGCCCGGCTATGCCGGTGGTGGAGATGCTCACATGCGCATTGCTGTTGGCCCGTGCGCCTTCGGCCATCGCGCCGGCCACTTCCTCGCTGACGGCGCCGAACTGCGCAATCAGTGCCGCCGGTACATCGAGCAATTCCGTCTTGGAGGCATTCGAATACGTGATGAAGCCGCAGTCGAACCACTCCGACGATCCGGCTATCTCGGTAATCGCCTGTCCGACGCCGCCGCCGGTGCAGGATTCCGCGGTTGCCAGGAGCAGCCCTTTTTCCTGAAGTGCGCGTCCGACGCGCGTGGCCAGATCGATGAGGTCGCTCATGCCGTTGTCTCCTCGTTGCTGATTCTCAGATATCTCTCTAAAGAGTGGGATCACTTTACCATTCCGCTATCGCGTGCCGGAACAGATGCTGCAGTGCCCACATGTGATTTTCATCAACAATCGAGCCGGATGCCTGCAGCAGAATTGGTCACGCAGGCGCCGGATCGAAAGAGCTGGCGGTGCGTTCAAGTAGCGGCGTGATTTTTCGAGCTTGGCGCGGTCATGTTAAATGACCGCGTTTTTTTTTGCCCGTACTTCGGGGCATCAGAGAGTGCGCCAGACCGCAAACAGCAGCAGTGTATAAAAGGCTGCCACCAGATCGTCCCACATCACGCCGAAGCCGCCCTTGAAGCGGCGGTCGAAATAAGCGATAGGCGCGGGCTTGACCATGTCGAAAAAGCGAAACCAGAGAAAGGCCCAGAACTGCGTCGCAAAGCTGGCTGGCATCAGGAACAGCAGCACCAGCCAGAAGGCGATGATTTCATCCCACACCATGCTGCCATGATCGGCTACGCCCATGTCGCGCCCGGTGCGGTGGCAGGCCCAGATGCCGAGTGCGAATCCGAGCACGATGATGATCGCCCAGTTCCAGGGCGTAAATACTTCCGGCCAGCGCGTTGACAGAACGCTGAACGACAACCATCCGAACAACGTGCCGGTCGTGCCGGGCACGACCGGCGACAGGCCGCTGCCGAAGCCTTGTGCCAGAAGATGCGCGGGATGCGACAGCATGAAGCGCGAATCGGGTTTGACGACGTAAGCGGCTTGTTCGGATTCCTGTGTGGTCATGGAGCGGAGAAGTGATCGAAGGAAGTCGGTTGCAGATGCAGAGGAGCGCCATTGGCATCGACGAGCCGCAGCCCGAGTGCGGCTTCGATGCTACCGATCCGGGTGACGGCAGTAGCGGCTGCCTGGGCTGCGGCCAGCACATCGTCGCGCCTGGAGGCCGGGGCGGTGAAGCAGAGTTCGTAATCGTCGCCGCCGGACAGCGCGAAGCGGCGGCGCAATTCCTGCGGCTGTTGTGCGAGCGCCGCTCCTGCGGGAAGCGCATCGGCCAGCAGCGTCGCGCCGGCATGCGAGCGTTTCAGGATATGCCCGAGATCGCCGGCCAGGCCATCGGAGATATCGATGGCGGCGTGCGCGATGCCACCCAATGCGCGGCCAAGCGCGACACGTGGCTCGGGCGCATGCATGCGTCTGGCAGCGATGTCCAGCATTGTCGGCTCTAGCGGCAACTCATGGCGATATGCGGCCAGCGCCAGCCGTGCATCGCCTATCGTTCCCGAAACCCAGATGTCGTCGCCCGCCTGAGCGCCATCACGCCGCAACGCCTTTCCGGATTCGACTTCACCGAAGACGGTGATGCAGATATTGAGAGGGCCTTTCGTGGTATCACCGCCGATCAGCTCGCAATCGTGCCGATCGGCCAGCGCCAGCAGGCCGGCGGAAAACGGCGCCAGCCACTCGGCCTGCGCCGCGGGCAGCGACAGGGCCAGCGTGAATGCAATGGGTTGCGCGCCCATCGCAGCCAGATCGGACAGGTTCACCGCGAGGCATTTGTGACCCAGCATGAACGGGTCGGCACCGGAGAAAAAATGCCTTCCTTCCACCAGCATGTCGGAAGAGATTGCCAGTTGCATGCCGGGCGAGGGTGTGAGCAGTGCACAGTCGTCACCGACGCCCAGCGCGACGTGTCGGGTCTTGCGGGGAGGCCGGGTGAAATACCGCGCGATCAGGTCGAATTCGGACAACATGCCGCGATTGTACCGAATGATGCTTTTTGCATGCCGCGCACAGGATCACGATTGTTTGATCAACTCGGCATTTGGGAAATAATGATGTCATTTAGTCATGGCAGCCTGAGTGCTTAATTCAGGGCTGGCATATCTTCTGCATTTCCCGCATATAAGATCATGTGAAATTTGTAGAAGGCTCGGGTAAATACGTATAAAGCCCGCAGTCTTGCTCTGATAAAATCGTCAGTTTTCCGTAAGCTAAAAAGACAGGCCACATCATGGAATCTTCAAACGACCCGAAAGAGCAACTTCGCCAGCAACTCCGCCAGGCGGCGCTCGAATACCATGAGTTCCCCACGCCCGGAAAAATCAGCGTTACTCCCACCAAGCAACTGACCAACCAGCGCGACTTGGCCCTCGCGTATTCGCCCGGAGTAGCCGCAGCCTGCGAAGAAATCGTCGTCGATCCGGTCAATGCGTTCAAATACACGGCGCGTGGCAACCTGGTTGCCGTTATCACCAACGGTACGGCAGTGCTCGGCCTCGGCAACATTGGCCCGCTTGCTTCCAAGCCGGTAATGGAAGGCAAGGGCGTTCTGTTCAAGAAATTCGCCGGTATCGACGTGTTCGATATCGAAATCAACGAAAACGATCCGGACAAGCTGTGCGATGTGATCGCCGCGCTGGAGCCGACGTTCGGCGGCATCAACCTCGAAGACATCAAGGCGCCCGAGTGCTTCTATGTCGAGCGCAAGCTGCGCGAGCGGATGCGGATTCCGGTTTTCCACGACGACCAGCATGGAACTGCGATCATTGTTGGTGCCGCCATCCTCAATGGCCTGAAGGTCGTCGGTAAGAACATCAAGGATTGCAAGCTGGTGGTGTCCGGCGCAGGTGCGGCTGCGCTGGCCTGCCTCGACCTGATCGTCGATCTCGGCTTCCCGATCGAGAACATCATCGTTACCGACCTGGCTGGCGTGGTGTACAAGGGCCGCAAGGAACTGATGGACCCGGACAAGGAACGCTTTGCGCAGGAAACCAGCGCGCGCAGCCTAGCCGAGGTGATCCCGGGCGCCGACATTTTCCTCGGCCTGTCCGCCGGCGGCGTGCTGAAGCCGGAAATGGTCGCGCAGATGAATGCCAAGCCGCTGATCCTTGCGCTGGCCAACCCGACGCCAGAAATTCTGCCGGAAGAAGTGAAGGCGGTGCGCAATGATGCAGTGATCGCGACCGGCCGTTCCGACTATCCGAACCAGGTGAATAACGTCCTGTGCTTCCCGTATATCTTCCGCGGAGCGCTCGACTGCGGCGCCACCACCATCACGCGCCAGATGGAAATCGCGGTCGTGCATGCAATCGCCGATCTCGCGCAGGTAGAGCAGTCGGACATCGTTGCCACCGCCTACGGCAATAGCGAACTCTCGTTCGGCCCGGAATATGTAATCCCGAAACCATTCGATCCGCGCCTGATGATGAAGATCGCACCGGCGGTCGCCCGCGCGGCGGAAGACTCCGGCGTGGCGACACGCCCGATCCAGGACATGCAGGCCTATGTCGCCAGCCTGGAACGCTTCGTCTATCGCAGCGGCACCTTCATGAAGCCGATCTTCCAGATCGCGAAGAAGGCGCCGGCCGGCAAGAAGCGCATCGTGTTCGCCGAGGGCGAGGAAGAGCGCATCCTGCGCGCGGTGCAGATCGTGATCGACGAAAAGCTGGCGAAGCCGATCCTGGTCGGTCGCCCATCGGTGCTGTTGCAGCGCATCGAGAAACTCGGCCTGCGCATGCGGCCGGAAGTCGATTTCGAAACCATCAACCCGGAATACGACGAGCGTTATCGCGATTACTGGCAGACCTATCTGGCAATGACCCGCCGCAAGGGCGTGACCGAGCAGTGGGCGCGGCTGGAAATGCGCCGCCGCCATACGCTGATTGGTTCGATGATGATCCACAAGGGCAATGCCGACGGCATGATCTGCGGTACTTTCGGCACCGTGCCGCTGCACCTGCACTATATCGATCAGGTGCTCGGCAAGCGTCCGGGAGCCAACGTGAATGCGGCGATGAACGTGCTGATCTTGCCGGACCGTCAGGTTGCGATCGTCGATACCCATGTGAACGAGAATCCGAGCGCCGAGCAACTGGCCGAGATCACGATCATGGCCGCCGAAGAGATGCGCCGTTTCGGCCTGGAGCCGCGCGCAGCATTGCTGTCGCATTCCAACTTCGGCACCAGCAACAGCGAATCGGCGAAGAAGATGCGCGCGACGCTGGAGATCCTGCGCGAGCGCGCACCGGAGCTGGAAGTGGATGGCGAGATGCACGGCGACGCCGCGCTCGATCCGGCGCTGCTGAAATCGATGATGCCGGACTCGGCGCTCACGCGCGACGCCAATCTGCTGGTGATGCCGAACATCGATGCGGCCAACATCTCGTACAACCTGCTCAAGAACGCGGCGGGCAACGGCATTGCGATCGGCCCGATCATGCTTGGCTGCGCCCGTGCGGTGCACGTGCTGACGCCGTCGGCGACGGTGCGTCGGATCGTCAACATGACGGCCCTGTGCGTGATGGACGCGGTGGCGGAACGCTGATATTCATCCGCCCTGACGGAAAAGCCGCTCTTTCAAGGGAAGAGCGGCTTTTTTATTTGTGCATCTCAGGAGCTCGGTTCGGCAGGCGGCAAACTTTTCACCGGCACCAGGCCAGTCTGCACCAATGGAGCTGCACGATCGCAATGTCCCGGCTGGTCGTCGAAGAAGATATGCGGCTTGAACGCGGCGAGCACGTCCGACTTGGCAACCCCACCCATGGAAAAGGTTTCGTCGATGGCGACATTCCAGGCGCGCAGCGTGCGGATCACCCGCTCATGCGCCGGGGAGGAGCGGGCCGTCACCAGTGCGGTGCGAATCGGTGCGGTTCTGCCGTCGGCGGAACTGAAGTTGTTCTGGATGTAAGAGAGCGCCTTCAGCAGCCGTGCGAACGGCCCTTCCGGTAGCGGCTTCATCGCATTTTCCCGCTCATGGCTCTCGAATGCCTCGATGCCCTGCATCTGGAAGATGCGTTCTGACTCGTCGGAAAAAATCACCGCATCGCCATCGAAGGCAATCCGGATCTGGTCGATTTCCTCGAAGGCGCTGTCCGGCTTCTGATAAAGCAGGGCGGCGGCAACGCCTGAATTGATTGCCGCCTGCACGTCGTCTTCATGCAGCGACAGGAACAGGCTGACATTGAACGCCCGCAAGTATGGCGCAAGCGGCGCGCCGCCGGATAGCACAGCGCGGGTGATGTCGAGATCATAGTGCTTGATCGAATTGAAGATGCGCATCGACGTTTCCGACGAATTGCGCGACATGATCACCACTTCTACGAAACGCTGGTTGTGAACCAGCATGTTCAGCTTGAGTAAGGCACGCACCAGCGCAAAGCCGGCACCGAGTTTCAGGATCTCGTTCTCGTTGTCGATCTGGTGCTTGCGGTACGCATCCAGCCCCTGCGTACGGAAAATCGCCTCTTCCGTTTCCAGGTCGAACAGGGCGCGCGAGGAAATGCCGACGACGAGCAGGTTATCAAGGGAGACAGGCATGGTTTCGACTATTCCCGGTAATCCGGGCGGCCGCTTTGAGGAGGCTTAAATCAACGGAAGCGAAGAGGCGGGCCAGAGTGCTGCAGCCGGAAATAAAAAACGCACCTCGTCGGGTGCGCAATCACAGTCAGCAATGAAATTCAACTGGTGCCCGGGGTCGGAATCGAACCGACACTCCTTTCGGAACCGGATTTTGAGTCCGGCGCGTCTACCAATTTCACCACCCGGGCGTACGCGTTGCCTATTGCCCGGCAACGCAGGGCGCTATTATCACTCAATTGCAGCGATCGAGCAACACAAGGCACGCGCCTCTCGTTGTCACGGAGGAATCGAAAGGCGTATCATCGCCTTCTTTGATTTATCCGGCGTTCCAGAAGCGCAAAACAATAATGAAGCCCGCCAAAATCCGCGAGATTGTCCTCGGCAAAGCGCTCGATCCGCTGAAAACCGAGACCCGTCACTCGCTGGCGCTGATCACCTTCTTCGCCTGGGTTGGACTGGGAGCGGACGGATTGTCGTCATCGGCCTATGGTCCGGAAGAGACCTTCCGCGCGCTGGGCGGACACACGCAGCTCGGCCTGTATCTGGCCATCGCGACGGCGGTCACGGTGTTCATCATCGCCATGGCCTACAACCAGGTGATCGAGCTCTTTCCAACGGGTGGCGGGGGCTATCGCGTCGCATCCCGGCTGGTCGGGCCGTACATGGGGTTGATTGCCGGCTGCGCACTCGTGCTCGATTACGTATTGACGATCGCCATTTCGGTGGCTGCCGGCGTCGAAGCGCTGGCGTCGCTGCTCCCGCTCGGATTTCATCCATACAAGCTCGCGGCAGAAGCCGTGTTCATCGGCATCCTGATCATCCTGAACCTGCGCGGCATAAAAGAAGCGATCCGCGTGTTGCTGCCCATCTTTCTCGGATTCGTGATCACGCATTTCCTGCTGATTGTGTACGGTATCTTTGCGCACGCCTCCTATCTGCCTGACCTGGTGCCGCATACGCTGGACGCGACCACCATTCTGGCCAGCGACATCGGCTGGGCCGGCGTGGCCGGCATGCTGCTACTTGCCTACTCGCAGGGCGGTGGTACTTACACCGGCCTGGAAGCGGTCTCGAACAACATCAATATTCTCGCCGAGCCGCGCGTGCGCACGGGCAAGCTGACCATGACGCTGATGGCGCTGTCGCTGGCTTTCACGGCCAGCGGCATCATCCTGCTGTATCTGCTGTGGGATGCGCAACCGGTCTATGGTCAAACGCTCAATGCAACCACCTTCAAAGCCATCATCGACAACTTCGGTTTCGGCGGCGACTGGGGCAACAAGCTGATGCTGACCGTGGTGCTTGCCTTCGAGGCCGGGCTGCTCTTTGTCGCCGCCAATACCGGTTTCCTCGGCGGTCCGGCCGTGCTGTCGAACATGGCGGCCGACTCCTGGGTGCCGCACAAGTTCCGCTACCTTTCGACCAGACTGGTTACGCAGAACGGCATCCTGGTGATGGGCATCGCCGCGCTCGGCATCCTGTACTGGACGCAAGGCAGCGTCACGCTGCTGGTGGTGCTGTATTCGGTATCGGTGTTCCTGACGTTCGCCATCTCTCTGTTCGGGCTGTGCCTGTACTGGTGGCGGCATCGCAAGACACAACGGCGGTGGGCGCGCCGGTTCACGCTGTCGCTGCTGGGCTTCGTAACCTGCGCAGGAATTCTGGCGATTTTGCTGGTGAAGAAATTCGCTCATGGCGGCTGGGCTGCCGTCGTGATCATCGCCGCGATTGCAGCGGTATGCATCGCGATCCGCAATCATTATCGCGATGCCAAGCGGGCGATTCATGCGGTTGACCAGGTGTTCGCCAACCAGCCATTCGGCTCGCATGTCGGCCCGGTCGAGCCGGACCCGAACAACCAGAC
>JAEZVM010000221.1 GCA_023420795.1 Pseudomonadota bacterium | reverse complement strand
GCGCCTGCACATGCTTCTGGTTGACTTCAAGTTCGATGCCGAGATAGCTGTCGGCAGGGAAACGACGGCGCAGATAGACGGTGAAGCCGTCCGAGGTGCCGGTGTACGGATAGTTCATGCGCGCCTTCAGCGTGGCGGCATAGATCTGGAGCGCGACGCGCCAGCGGCGGCACAGGCCCGCTTCGGCCAGTCGCGACGGATCGTATAGCAGGCCGACGTCGGCATTGCGCAGCTCGCCCTTGAACTCCGGCGTGAAGCTGTGGCAGGAGATATGGATCACGCGCGAACCGGCGGCGATGGCTTGATCGATCTGCGTTTCGACCTTGGTGCGATAGGGCTGGTAATAGCGCTGGTATATCTCTTTCCTGATGTCGTCCGGCGCACCCTTGGTGACTTCCGAATACAGATGCGCGTGGCGCGGCGAGCGGTTCAGTTCGATCAACAGGCGGCTGACGGTGGAGACGAACAGCGGCGCGGAAAGCGCATCGGCGAATTCGCGCGCGACGCGCAGCGCGCCGACGTCATAGGCACGGTGCGAACGCAGCAGCTCCTGCCGGCCGCGAAAGAAATCGCGATAGCGGGAAGGAATGCGGTTGCCGCCGTGTTCGCAGGTGATGATGAAGGAATCGTTTTTTACCAAGATCGCCTTTACTGGTGGTGGATGCCGAGTTCACTAGAAACGTTTTCGTCATGAACTTCGTGAGGGGTTGTCGTGGGGGGCCTTACTGCGTTCGGAATGACACGCATGAGGTGTGATCACGCTGTTCCTTCGAACATTTTCCCTTCCTGGAGGCAGTCGCATAACTGTCGATATACCGCTTCCAGCCTGACCGGCGAACAATCGTCGCCGACCGCGCGCGAAATGCGCCGCGCCAGCGGACCATGTCGCAGTATCGCTTGCAGCGGCGCTAGCCAGTGCTGCGCATCGCCCTCAGGCATGCGCTCTATCAAATATTGCCAGAGCTCCCGCGCCTCGCAGCGTCGCGATGGAAAACCGAATAAACGCAGATAATCGGCGTTGTTCAGCACCGTCTGTTCGGCGTCGCGGATGCAGTCATGCAGGAGAGCGGCCAGCGCGGCGGTGGTCAGTTCCTGCTGCTCCACCAGCGGTGCATGCTCTTCGCGGTACAGCATTTCGATGACCGACTTTGCGACTGCCGCAATCGCCAGATCGACGCGCGGGCATTCCTGCACATCGATAACGCGGATCTCGATCGCATTGCGGTCGAAGCGGACGATGGCGCCGCGGGAATTCAGCCATTCCTGCTGCAATACCTTGTCCGGATCGTGCGGCGCGATGTCGCGGTACATCGGTGCGAGAATGCGCTGTTCGTAGGCAGCGCGACTGGTAATCGTTTCCGGCACGACCTTGCCGGCGATCGACGGAATCGACTGTGCATTGTCGCAATACACTTGCATCCGGTAATCCCCCCAACCGGTATGCCGGCCGTCCGCAATCGGCGAACTTGCGGCCAGCGCCGGCAGGATAGGCAGCACCAGCCGGATCGCCGCATGCAGCCGCGCGAATTCATCGTCGCCGGAAAACGGCAGGTTCACATGCATGCTTTGCAGATTGGCCCAGCCGTGGCTTTTTGTATCGAAGATGCGCTCGTAGGCGCGATAGATCACGCGGTTGTCATGTGGCCACAGGTGGGTTTCCGTCTTTGGATCCATCCAAGGATGCATCGCGCCCGGCATCAGGCGTGCGTCGAGCGGTTCCAGCCGCCGGTTGATTTCCCGCACTTGCGCTTCGAAGGCATCGGGCAGCATGGATAGCGCATCAACAGGGCGCGGGTTCTTTATCTCGATCACATGCAGCACCAGCTCGTTCGACCAGTCGAGAAAGGCGTTTGCACCGGGTGCATCGCGCAGCAGGCGGTCCGCTATTGGCAGAACCGACAGTCCGTCGCGCGCGACGATCATGTATTCCAGCTCGATCCCATAGCCTTCGAATGCATGCAGCGTCGAAGGCTCTTCCTCTGCGTTCATGATGCGATTTTTCCCTGTCGGGCGTCGATACGTCGGGCGTCGATACGTCGGACGTCGATACGCCGGGCGTCGATACGCTTGCGAAACACGCCCATTACTTCGCGGTACAGCGCGTCATTCAGCACCGCATCTTCATTGCCGGCATCGACGTTCGGATTGTCATTGATTTCAATTACGTAATACTGGCTGCCGACCTGCTTCAGATCCACGCCGTAAAAACCGTCGCCGATCAGGTTGGCTGCCTGCACCGCGATCTTCACCACATCGTCCGGCACTTCGCCGACCGACAGCGCTTCGGTCTTGCCTTCGCACATGCGCTGCTGTTCATGCTTGATGACCTGCCAGTGGCCGGGCGCCATGTAGTACTTGCAGACGAACAGCGGCCGCCGGTCGAGCACGCCGATGCGCCAGTCGAATCCGGTCGGCAGGTATTCCTGCGCGAGCACCAGTTCCGACTCTTTCAGCAATGCCTTTACCTTGGCCTGCAGCTGCTCCTCGGATTCAACCTTCATCACGCCGAGAGAGAAGGCACTGTCGGGCTGCTTGATGATGCACGGCAGCCCGAGCGCGGGCACGATCTGGTCGATATTACCCTTGTGGACGATCAGCGTCTTCGGCGTCGGGATGTGGTGTCGCGCCAGCAGTTCGTTCAGATAGATCTTGTCGGTGCAACGCAGGATGGAATCCGGGTCGTCGATCACCACCAGGCCCGCCTCGGCCGCCTGGCGCGAAAGCTGATAGGTGTAGTGATCGACGTTGGTGGTGTCTCGCACGAACAGCGCGTCGAACTCTGGCAGCCGGCGCGCATCCTTCGGCGTGATCATCTGTGCGCTGATGCCGAGCGCTTCCGCCGCCTCGCAGAACTTGCGCAGCGCCTGCGGATTCGACGGCGATTCGGCGCGCTGCGGATCATGCAGGATTGCGAGCGCCGGCTTGCCGGTGGCGCCGGTGCGCAGCTTCTGCTCCTTCATGTGATCGATTGCTGCCTGCATAGCCAGCTCGCGGTGATGCTCGGGAATGTCGCGCACATTGCCGGCATAGGCGTTGCACAGATGCCAGCGACCATTCGCTCGTTCGAAGCGCACGTGCAAGACCGGTGTGCGCAGCAGGCGGAAAAGCTGAGCGCTCAAATGCGGATGACGCTGCCCGGCATCGCGGCCGAAATAAATGTCGAGATCGGCTACTTCCTTGTCGGTGCAGGCGAATGAACAATCGGTCAGCTCGCCGAGCTTGTCGCCGATGTCACTCGCGAGATTGCCGGAGTGCATATCCTTGATCGTCTGCACGTCCGGCACGGGATGATGACCGCGCGCCTCTGCCAGCAGGGAAACGTAATATCCCTGGCTGCGATACTGGTAGTTGCGGCAGAGGTTGAATACTTTGGTGGAGCTGCTGTCCCCGTAGATGGGGTCGGTGAGGTAGGTTTGTGCAGGTATGACGCTAACACCTGGGATGTCGTTGGGCCAATCTTGCTGCTGACTTACGACGAATAGGACGTTCATGGTACTTCCTGTCGCGGCGGGCACCGCGGATGGATAATCAATAAATTCGCGTCATGCGTGACAATGCCCAGCAGCACCGCATTCACAACCCGATCGACGCTCAGCCAGTACTCGTGCGTACTGCCGTAGGGATTCTTCTGGTAGGGATCAACCACCCGCACCTTGCGGCGATCGCGATCATAGCCGGCGATCACGACGAAGTGCCCGGAGGGCAGTCCGCGCACATCGTCCGGCAGGTCATCCGGCCCGTATTCGCGCGGCACCCGGTACAGATAAGTAGACGAGAGACCGGTGATGATCGGCAGGTTGCGCCGCAGGATGCCGCGGATCAGATAGCGCGACAGGTCAAGCAGCCGCAGGCTGCCGCCCAGACTAAGGAATTCCAG
The DNA here is from genome assembly GCA_023420795.1 of Pseudomonadota bacterium. Lineage (GTDB taxonomy): Bacteria > Pseudomonadota > Gammaproteobacteria > Burkholderiales > Burkholderiaceae_D > Noviherbaspirillum. The sequence continues at coordinate 1,440 of JAEZVM010000221.1, read as the reverse complement.
ATAGCCGTTGGTCGCATGCTGCAACCGGTAATCCATCTTCATCTCGCGCTGCAGGCGCAGGCGCTCGGCGATGTTGACATTGGGCTCGGTAAACCAGGTCGGATCGAACACCATCAGGTTGTAGGTATAGATGGTGGCTTTGTAACCCTTGCGCAGCGCGTCGCAGGCGAGAAACACCGCGAACGTGCCGCCATGCTCCAGGCGCCCGGTGCGGCTGATCACGGTATCGAGGGATTCTTCTTCTCCCCAGTAGCGATACACCGCATGCAGGCAGGTCGGACCGCAGGTGGTTTCATCCGGCTGCGGCAGGATCTTGACGGGCAATTGCAGGACGGGATAAGTCACGGGATGCGCTGGAACGGATTCTGTCGAGGATGAGTTGCAAGCCGGTATGTAAGTGAGTATTCCGAGTATTCCAAGCGCCGAGCATTTTCAATGCCAGCGAACATGCTCTTTTGCATGATGCCTCCCGCCCCACCGGGAAACGAACAGACTGCCCGGGCTTGTAAAAGTTTCAGTCTCTTTTTCTTTCTTCGCCTCGTTTGCGGTTGCCGTGGACAACGTGATTGCCGGCGTGTCACCGACCGGCATGAATGATGCATAAGCAAAACAAGGCCGTACGGCGGGTGCGGTGTTTTCTCATGCGCCTGTCGACGGCATTGACGAAAATTTCTTGGTCAGGAGAGTCGCGATATGAAAGCTTCGATTTCCATACTGTTTGCTCTTGGCATCGCATCCCAGCCGACGTTGGCGCAGATACAGACCATGCCGCAGGAGCCGATGCCATCCTCCGGCGCTGGAATCCAGTCGCAGGAATCCTCTTCGCAATCGCCATCTTCAAGCGGTATGCAGCCGCCAGGAACAGACATGTCCTCCGGGTCTTCGGACACGCCATCGGAAAGCCAAGCCGGCACCATGCCGGACGCGTCTTCTGGCGGCTCGAATGCGATGCAATCCGAAGCTGGTATGGAACTGCGCGCAGCAGCGCCTCCCGTCGCCGAGCTGAAGCCGATGGTGCAGGGCGATGTGACTTATCTGTGCGGCGGTGTCGGTTCCGAGGAGGCGGCCTTTATGAAACGGCAGGCGAAGGACTATGACCTGATGCTGACCTTCGCCACCCGCAGCGGCGCCTATCTGGCGGATATCGATGTGGATATCTCCGATGCCAGGGGCAATTCGGTGCTGCAGGCGAATTGCGATGCACCGATCATGCTGGTCGATCTGCCTAAGAGCGGCAATTACAAGGTGCGCGCCGACACCGCCGGCTATACGCTGAATCGCAGTGTCAAGGTCGCAACCGGGAAGAGAACCCGCCAAAGCGTGGCGGCGGCTTCGCTGGTATGGCCACAGCAGGTAGCGGAGATACCGGCAGAAGGCACCACGGCTACCGGTGCCAGCGGCCGCGACGGCAGCAGCGAGGCCGGCGGGGAGAGCAGCAAC
>JAEZVM010000352.1 GCA_023420795.1 Pseudomonadota bacterium | reverse complement strand
GCCGCTTGGTGATCGGGATCGGCTCGCCGGTCAGCATGGATTCATCGACCGCACTTTCGCCTTCGAGCACGATGCCATCGACCGGCACTTTCTCGCCAGGACGGATCCGCAGCATATCGCCGATATGCACGTGCGTGAGCGGAATATCCTCTTCCGTGCCATCCTGATGAATGCGGCGCGCCGTCTTGGGGGAGAGCCCGAGCAGGGACTTGATCGCGGCGGAGGTTTGCGAGCGCGCCCGCAACTCCAGGATCTGACCGAGCAGCGTCAGCGAGACGATGACGGCGGCCGCCTCGAAATAGACGCCGACCCGGCCCTCCTGCCGGAAGGTGGCCGGAAACAGATCGGGAGCAATTGTGGCGACGACGCTGTAGCCAAAGGCCGCGGCCACGCCGAGCCCGATCAGCGTCCACATGTTGGGGCTGCGATTGGCGATGGATTGCACGCCGCGTTTAAAGAACGGCCAACCCGCCCACAGCACCACCGGAGTGCTCAGCGCCAGTTCGATCCAGTTCTGGTAGGGGATGCCGCCATGAACGAAACGGTGTACCACCATCGCCAGCACCGTCACGATCACCGTCAGCGGCAGCGTCCACCAGAAGCGACGGCGAAAATCGGTCAGCTCCGGATTCTCTTCTTCCTCCAGCTCCGGTATCAAAGGCTCCAGCGTCATGCCGCAAATCGGACAGTTGCCCGGCTGCGGCTGACGGATCTCGGGATGCATCGGGCAAGTGTAGATCGTTCCAGCGGCCGTCTCCGGAACCGGCTGCGGTTGCTTGGCTGCAGGCTTGAGATACTGCTGCGGATCGGCACGAAACTTGTCCATGCAGCGGACACTGCAAAAATGGTAGTCCTTGCCCGCATAGGAGATCTGCTTGTCTGGATTTGCCTCGACCTTCATGCCGCAGACCGGATCGGTGAATGGCTTTTCCGGGCTTTCAGCCATTGTTGCGCCATGACCGTGGTGATGGTCGTGGTGGTGAGAATGAGCATCGTGGTGGTGCGTGTCGTTCTTCATTTTCTAATCCTTGGCTCGGTGGCTTGGTCGTCTTATACGGCGTTTCTTTGAGGGCATTCGTCGACATTTTTCAGAACCATAACCCTGCCGCGATGGGCTCTGCTTACAAATTTGAAATTCTTCCGTCATCCTTGCGACAGGGTGGCTCTCCTAACATGTGCATGCATTTCGCACATATTTAGGAGAAATTTCATGATCAAGAAACTTGTTGTGGCTTTCGGTCTGACTGGTGTCATGATGTCTGCATTCGCCATTGGCATTTATCCTGCTGCTTTTCCCATTGAGAAGTCGGTGGAACTCAAGGATGGCAGCACCGTTCATATCTTCGCTGATGGCAAGATGGCGATGGAAAGCAAGTACGGGCGCGTCGTCCCAATGGATGAAGGTCATGTCATGGAAGCAAAGAGTGGGGAAAAAATCGTCATGAAAGGTGATGAGGTCGGACGTCTCCAGCTGTCGCTGCGGCCGGAGTACCGGTATTAAGGGCCTGACGTTCTGATGATAGAAGTCAATCCGTAAAACGGATTTAGTCTCGGCCGCGGTAACGCTGCCGAGACTAAGCACTTGTATGGTTTGCCTGTCGCCTGATGACTTGATTGACTGCATGGCGATTTCTTTCAACGCACGTCGTTCGGAGGACTGCTCGTCGAGCGCGCCTTCATGCTGCCGAGCGCCGGGATAAACGCCGGTGTCGACTGCATATAGCGGCGGTAGGCCTCTCCGAACTGGGCTAGCGAGTCACGTTCCTCGCGCTTGGCCAGCAGCGCGTACATGGCAACCAGGATGGGAAACATGATGAGTGTCACGAGTGTCGGCCACTGCAGCAGGAAGCCGAACATGATCGCGACAAACCCCACATACTGCGGGTGCCGGATTCGCGCGTAAGGACCGGTGGTGGCGACGGTGTGACTGCGTTGTGCGCGGTATAGGACTTTCCATGAGGCGGCCAGTAGCATGAAGCCGAGCAGGATCAGCACATTGCTGGCGATATGGAAGGGCCCGAGATGCGGGTTGATGCGCCAGCCGAACATCACTTCCAGCAGATGCCCGGCGTCATGCGACAGAAAATCGACACTGGGGAACGTCTTGGAAAGCCACGGCAGCAACAGGTAAATGGTCAACGGAAAGCCGTACATCTCGGTAAACAGCGCCACGATGAAGGCGGAAAACGCGCCGAACGACCGCCAGTCGGCACGGCTTTGCGGCTTGGCGAAGCTGAATGCAAAGATGATGAACACCAGTGAGTTCAGGATTACCAGCGACCACAGTCCGTACGCAGATTCGTGGTTCATGATGCATCCTTTCCGTTCCGTTGGGCGTCGGCGTCGCGTGAGGGCTCATTCGCACCATCGGTGGACTGCATGTGGTGGTGTCCATGCCCACCACGGTGATGGAACAAGTGCATCAGCGGGCACGCGAGCAGCAGTAGATAGGGCAGGGCGCCGAGCACATGCGCTTGGTGCTCGGTAAAGAGAAAGTACGCGGCAACCAGCAAAAAGCCGAATAACGCCCATTTGCCGCGATGCGGATGGCGATCCGGATCATGTCGATCTTCCTGTGCGGGACTCATCATCACCTCCTGTATGCAACCACCGTTGTTCGATAGCCGCTGCCGTATTTGCCGGCTACTTCACGGGCATCTGCATTTCCATCCGATCCATCATCATCTGCATCATGGTCTGCATCATGTCCATTTTCTTTTGCATCATGTTCATCTGCTGCTGCATCGCTTGCGGAGATGCCGGTTTATTGCCGTTGGCTGGTCCGCCCATCATGCCGCTGCCGGACATGCCTCCCATCATCGACATCCCGTCCTTCATCGCCTTCATGTGATCCGACATCAGCGCGTTGCGCTCTTCCGGTGTCTTCGCATTCATCATTTTTTCGTGCATCTCGCACATGGTCTTCATTTGCGCATCCATCTTCATGGACTGGTCTTTGGCCGCCTTGGCCGTGTCGACAGGCTTAGAAGGGGTTTTGGGCGCCGATGCTGACGGAGCATTTTCGGGGTGGTGTGCCTCATGGTCGGTTGCGTCAGCCGCAGAGACCAAAGGTGCGGCAATTGCCAGGACTAGGGCTATTGCGTGATTGCGAATTGATTTCATTGTTTTTCCCTTCTGTGATGTAGAGCGGTACCGATCATTGATTGGATGCCTCAAACCGAACGAGTCGAATGAATGCGACTAGTGTTAAGCGGGTTCGAGTGCCACGACGGTAAGTGCACCATTGATCTTGTCAGCTTCAAACTTAATCTTGTCGCCCGGCTTGACCTGATCGAGCATTTTCGGATCGGAGACGCGGAACACCATCGTCATCGATGGCATCTCCAGCTTGCCGAGCGGGCCATGCTTGATTGTGATCTTGCCGGTGCTTTTGTCGACTTTCTTGACTTCGCCGTCCGTCATCGCGGCGGCCGTGGCTTGTGCGACTTGTGGAGTGCCATGGCCGTGGTGCGCATCATTGGCAATTGCAAATGGTGCCGCCGACAGGCCAAGGACCATGCTCAACGTGAGTTTTGATACGTGCTTCATCTGTGTTTCCTTTCTCTATTTCGAGGGGTAATGACGGTAAATTGAATAACGTCCATCGGCTTGCACCAGAAAGACGTCGTACGGATCTTTGCGTGCACCTTCCATGCCGGGCGAGCCAAGCGGCATCGACGGCACTGCGATACCTTGCGCTTTCGGTTTTTCTTTCAGCAACCGTTGAATTTCTGCGGCCGGAACATGGCCTTCGATCGCATAGCCTTGCGCCAGCGCGGTATGGCAGGAGCCGAGCTCCTGCGGCATGCCGAGTTTTTCGCGGTAATCGGTCGGGTTGGCGACGTTAATGGCCTTGACGGCAAAACCGCTGGATTCCATGTGCTTGACCCAATCGGTACAGCAGCCGCAATTTGCACTCTTGTACACTGCGACGACCGGTGACGCGGCTGCTGCAAACAGCGGGGCACCGACCGAACTTGCCAATAACAGGGCAAGGAGTAGGGGATGTTTCATGGTTTATCTCTTGCTCACTGTGATCTTGCCAACCATGCCGGCTTCGAAATGGCCGGCGATCAGGCACGCATAATCAAATTCTCCCGCCCGGTTAAAGGTCCAGACTATTTCCTCCGTTTTGCCGGGTTGGACATGCGTCATATGCGGTTCTTCATGCTCCATGCCCGGGAACTTGCGCATCATCTCTGCGTGCTCCTGCAGATCCTTAGCGGTGCCGAGGACCATTTCGTGCAGCATCCTTCCCTTGTTCGTGACGACGAACTTCACGGTGTCGCCTTGCTTGACGCGCAGCTTGTCCGGCGTAAAGCGCATGTTGTCGGTCATGACCAGCCGGATGGTTCGATTGAATTTCTCCGGGGCGCCGGCAATGCCGAACTCCTTCTGTTCCGCTAATGCGGCATTGAAAGTCTCTTTCGTATGTCCTAGGTCGCCATGCGCGGCGGCCGCCGATGCCGTGAGTATCAAAATGATGCCGACCATTCTTTTCTTCATGCTGCGTCCTTTGCTGTTGTCGGTTACTTCAATTCGTAGGCGACCGTGCCGGCCGGGTGCTTGTACCAGCCCGGGTCTTTGTAGTCACCCGGCTTTTGGTCCCGGCGTACTTTGACGGTGGTGAACATGCCGCCCATTTCGATCGCGCCGAACGGCCCCGTACCGCTCATCATCGGCAGCGTGTTGTCCGGAAGAGGCATCTCCATCTCGCCCATGTCGGCCATGCCGCGCTCTCCCATCACCATGTAATCCGGGATGATCCTGATGATCTTGTCGGCGACCTTGCGATGATCGACGCCGATCATTGTCGGCACGTCATGCCCCATCGCGTTCATCGTGTGGTGCGATTTATGACAATGGAATGCCCAGTCGCCAAGGTCGGTCGCGTCGAATTCGATCGCGCGCATCTGGCCGACGCCAACGTCGGTCGTGACTTCCGGCCAGCGCGCGGACTTGGGTACCCAGCCGCCGTCGGTACCAGCCACCTCGAATTCATGGCCGTGCAGATGGATCGGGTGATTGGTCATCGTCAGGTTGCCGGTCCGGATCCGAACGCGATCACCCTGCCGGCACACCATCGGATCGATGCCGGGGAAGACCCTGCTGTTGAAGGTGAACAAGTTGAAGTCCAGCATGGTGTTGACCCGTGGTGTCGAGCTGCCCGGTTCGATGTCGAACGAACTGAGCAGGAACACGAAGTCACGATCGACCCGATGCTGCGCCGGATTCCTCGGATGTGTGACCCAGAATCCCATCATTCCCATCGCCATCTGCGTCATCTCATCCGCATGCGGGTGATACATGAAGGTGCCGGGCCGCTTCGCTTCGAACTCATACACGAAGGTCTTGCCGACCGGGATATGCGGCTGCGTCAGGCCCCCGACACCGTCCATCCCGTTCGGCAGCCGCTGGCCGTGCCAGTGGATCGTCGTATGTTCCGGCAGCTTGTTGGTGACGAAGATGCGGACCTTGTCGCCCTCGACCACTTCAATCGTCGGGCCGGGGCTGGAGCCGTTGTAGCCCCACAGCGTGGCCTTCATACCGGGTGCCAGCTCGCGGATTACGGGTTCCGCCACCAGGTGAAACTCCTTCCATCCATCTTTCATGCGCCATGGCGCGCTCCAGCCGTTGAGCGTCACCACCGGATTGAACGGACGGCCGTTCGGCGGCGGGGCGGGCGGCAAGGTATCGGCATGCTCGATGATGGCCGCCTCCGGTATCGATGCGGCGCCGGCCTTGCTGACCAGTCCAGCACCCAGCATCGTTGCGGCGCCGGCCAGGAAACCTCTACGTGAAACCATCTGTATCCTCTTAATGTCCTTGCGGTGCCGATGCGGTGGCCTCGCTGCGCAATGACGTCGTGGCGCCGCCATTGCCGTTGATCGCCATCTGTAGATCCGTTTCGGCGAGCCAGTAGTCGCGCTGCGCTTCGATCGCGGCATTGACGCTGTTGATCTGGTCGCGCGCATCCGCCAGCAACTCGAACACGCTGGCCAGCATGCCGTTGTAGCGCAGCAGCACCTCGTCCGAGATCTTTTTGCGCAACGGGACAATCTCGTCCCGGTAGTGTCTGGCGAGGTCGTACGCGGTGCTGTATGCCGAGTACGCTTCGCGCACCTGCGAGCGGGCCCGGATCGCGATGTCGGCGGTGCGATGTACGGATTGCATGTATAGCGCTTGCGCCTTTGCCGTCCGGGCGCCGCCCCAGTCGAATAGTGGTAGCTCTAGCTCGATTTCGTAGCCGTTGGCGCGTGGACTGCCGGTTTCGCTCTTGTTGGTGTAGCCGGCATGCAGAACATTGATAAATCCGGTCGCCTTGGTCAGGCCGAGGGCGCTAGCTGTGGCCTCCGCATCGCGCTTGGCCATGTGCACATCCAGGCGTTGCTGCATCGCTTGTGTTTCGATGTCGCTCATTTCTTCGCGCTGTTTAGGCAGTTCCGGCAGACGATCGGGCAACTGGTATGCCGTCTTGTCACCCCAGAGTCCCATCAGGCGCGTCAATTGTTCACGTGCTGCCACGGCGTTGTGCCGGGCGCGCGCCAGCTGGGCGGCGGTGTCGGCATATAAGGCTTGTTGTCGTGCCTGGTCCAGCTTGCTCCAGTTGCCTACCCGCGTCATGCGCCTGGCCAGCTCCGCCCCGGCTTCAGCGGACTCCTTGGCCTGTTCCATGAACGCGGCGGTTTGTTGGGCGGCGACCGCAGTGAAATAGGCACGGCGGACATCGGCGGCGAGCCTGACCGCTTCGGTTGCCGCTGCCAGCTTGGCCTGTTCGAAGCGGCGCCGTTCGATATTGCTGCGCACCGGGATCGTCAGCAGGCCGATCAGATCAAACATGATGCTGCGCTCGATCTCGACGTCGTCGCCGCCGCGCTGACGCGCAAACGAGAATCCCGGATTGCGCATGCGCCCCGCTTGTACCAGATCCGCTTCCGCCACGCCCAATTCGGCCAGTGATGCCTGAAAGCCCCTGTTATTGATCAACGCAAGCTGAACGGCGGAATCCGCGGTGAGCGGTTTGTCCAGAAGTTGCGACACGGTCGCATCCCGAACTGCAGTATCCCGCTCCGTGCCGACGCGCTGGACAGGCTGGCCGATGCGTTCCTTCGTCAGTGCCGATACCGTGTCGAGGCCGCCGTCATTGGAGAAGGTCGCGCATCCGGTGAGCGCCAGCGCAGAAAGTGCAGCGGCGAGTGGCTTCCAACCGATCATGCGGAAATGTTGGTGTGCCATGTCAATTTCCTCCATGGCCGTGATGCATGCCGTGGCCGGAAGGTTGTGCCGCGGGCTGCGAATTACTCTTCGGGGATGATGACGTCGTGGGTGCCCCCGTATCGTTGGCGCCTGTCTCGCGGATCTGACCGACATGCCCGCCAAGGCGCGCCATTTCCTGGTTCATGGATTGCCACAGCTGGTCGGGCGATTCGTTGGCCTCCGCAAGTGGCTGGTAGTCCTTGAAGGCCGACTCGTACCGGGGCGCGGCGACGATCTCGCCTGGATTGGCTGGGTCGGAGCGGGGGGGCTGTGCTGCAGCCAGCAACGGCATCATGGCTACGACGGCGAGTGCCGCCCATTGCGCAGATAACATGTCTCGTGGATTTCGATGAAAGGGCGCAATCGCGCCATTGTTCGATTAGCGCCGCTGCAGCAAATAAAGGGGTACTGCTAGCGACTGCGCTAGGGAATGCTTAGGCGAGGATGTGTCGAGGCGGGCGTTCAGGGCCGGGAGGAATGAATCCGGCAATGAATGAGGCAGGGCCAACCGATACAAGCGTGAAGCTGCTGTATTCAGGAATAGAATTCTTTGCCGATGAGGGCAGGGCAGCGCCTACACAGCAGGCGGCGCATAAGCTGCACTTGGAGTGCGATGCCTGATTGTCAGCCACTGATGAAGTGTTGCCTTGCTCGCCTGCAGGCGGCGCTTGAGCATGGTCGTGCTGCTGACCGTGTGCGTCGTGCACTGCATGGTCGTGTCCGGCGAGAGCGCTAGCCTGTCGCATAGGAGGCTGATGTCCCGGCCCGCAAGACAAATTGGCCACTGCGGCAATTCCCTGCAAGGGAATTGCCAGCAATAGTAGCCAAGCAAAAAATGTCTTAAGGACAGAAGTCATTGAATCAGTCTAGCACAGCGTTTATCAGACAACTAACAGAAGCTGCAAGTGATGAATCTACGCAGCGAAAGTCGAGGGGGGCGGATTCTGACCCTACACACAATTCTAGGGTGCCCCCTTGGACCAGACTCTGACAGCCAGATTACAGCTTTGTAATGCAAAGCTGGATATTTTTCGCCGACAATAACGTTGTCAGCGAAGGGTGGATCACTATGCGTATCTTGGTTGTGGAAGATGAACCGAAAGCAGGGGAATACTTGCGCAAAGGACTAACCGAATCCGGATTTATCGTCGACTGGGCTTGTAACGGCCCGGATGGGTTACATCTCGCCAGAACGGAACCGTATGATCTGATCGTGCTGGACGTGATGCTTCCTGGAATGGATGGCTGGCAGGTCGTCCAGGAGTTGCGCAAGACACACGACACGCCAGTGTTGTTTTTGACCGCCCGTGACGATGTGACCGACAAGATCAAGGGTTTGGAGCTGGGCGCCGACGATTATCTGGTTAAGCCTTTCGCTTTCGCGGAACTGGTCGTACGCATTCGCACGCTGCTGCGCCGCGGCCCGCTGCGCGAGTCCGAGCGGGTAACCATTGCCGATCTCGACATCGATGTCATCAAACGGCGCGTGACCCGCTCTGGCGACCGCATTGATCTGACCGCGAAGGAATTCGCGCTGTTGCACCTGCTCGCGCAGCGCAGCGGCGAAGTACTGTCGCGCTCGCTGATTGCCTCGCATGTGTGGGATATGAACTTCGACAGCGACACCAATGTCGTCGATGTCGCCGTGCGGCGTCTGCGCGCAAAGATCGACGAACCGTACCCGAAAAAGCTGATTCATACGTTGCGCGGCATGGGCTATGTGCTGGAGGACCGCGGGTGAAGGCGGGCGGACCCGCGTCATTGACCGTCCGGCTGGGACTGTTGTTTGCCGTCGTTGCGGCGGTGACATTTGCCGCGGTCGGCTCCTACCTGTATCAGTCGCTGCTCGTGCAGCTGGAGGCCCGCGAGGATGCCGAGCTCATCGAGAGAATGGAGCATATCCGGCATTTGCTGCACGAAACGCCATCGATTGAGGGAATCCGGCATGACCGGCACCGGTTCGTCGATGCGGTAGAAGGGCACGCGGGCATGATTCTTCAACTCAAGACCGCTGCCGGTACGGTCCTGATGGAAAACCATCCAGCGTTCCGCTTCCTGCCGCCATTACCAATCGCGCCGTATGACCGTACGCCGCACGAGGCTTCGGTCCGTACCTGGCATCCGTCGCCCGGCGAGACGGTGCGGATCGTCGCTGCCTGGGGCGGCCTTGCCGATGGCGTGCAGGAAAAGGTACAGGTGGTGGTGGGGCGCTCCAGGGACGCACAGTTGGCACTGCTGGCGACGTACCGCTTCAAGGTGATGGCAGCGGCGCTGGCGGGCACGTTGCTGGCCGGGCTGCTCGGGTTTGCACTGGTGCGACGTGGCCTCAGACCAATCCGCGTCATGGCAACGCAGGCGCAGTCGATCACTGCGCAGCGGCTGGACCGGCGGCTGGATGCAGCGGCGGCACCGCAGGAACTCCAGGCCCTGGTCGAGTCGTTCAATGCGATGCTGGACCGTCTGCATGACAGCTTTCAGCGCCTGTCGCAGTTTTCCGCCGACCTGGCACACGATCTGCGCACGCCGATCAACAATCTGATGGTGCAAACGCAGGTTGCCTTGGCGCAGTCGCGCTCGGCTGACGATTATCAGGCGCTGCTGGCATCGAATGTTGAGGAGTACGAGAGACTGGCACGCATGATGGAGAGCATGCTATTTCTTGCGCGCGCCGACCATGCTGATATTGCTCTACACAAGCAGCCGCTCGATCTGTATGACGAGTTGCAGCGTATTGCGGAGTATTTCGAAGGCCCGGCCGAGGAAGCGGACATCGTGCTGACGGTGGACGCTCATGGCGGCGTGTATGCCGACCCAGTTCTGTTCCGGCGGGCCGTCAATAATCTGGTATCGAACGCGGTACGTCATGCGGCTCGGGGCTCGACGATTCGGTTGATAGGAAGGCAGGACAACGACATGGCGGAAGTGAGCGTCACCAATCATGGCGCGACGATCGACCCGGCGCATATTCCCCGCCTGTTTGACCGTTTCTATCGTGCGGATAAGGCGCGCAGCGACTCGTCGTCGTCAGCTGGACTGGGGCTATCGATCGTTCAGTCGATTATGAAACTGCATGGAGGGATGGCTATAGCTGACAGTAGGGATAGCATGACGTGCTTCCATCTGCGATTTCCTCGGCAGCACGACGCAATTACAGCTGAACAGGGTCATATGGGGTTATAGCTGGATCACAACTACTACCACATGTAATTGGATTGACCTCAGGCCAACTTCTATATGATGGCGTTAGTTGCTGCGTGTCTGGATAGCCTTGTCACGGCTATGAAAATTCAGATTACCTCTGACCTTCACCTGGAATTCCGGCATCAACGTTTTGCTGGCGTCTCCCTTAGCTATTTTCGATAATCTGACTCAAATGAAGTTACTTCATTCACTTCTGATTCAACGCGTTTAAGCAGTTTCGACAAATCTGCACCTTCTGCAGCTAGGTATGTGAGAAGAAATAGCGAGACTGGATGCACTCCCAACACGGAGGCCAACTCATCCAGTTTTTCCACCGTCGGTGATTTTAGTCCACGTTCGAGGCTGCTTATATAGGTACGACTTGAGACGTTGGAGAAGTCTTCTTGAGTTATCCCTTTGCTTTTACGCGTTAATTGCAGCGCCCGCGCAAGTCCGGTACGCAAGTCCATTCGTGCCTCCACTAAGAAAGCAAGATGTACTCACGTAGAACACTTTAGGGCTACAATCTATAGTGTTCATTTTTAGGATCGATCTCTATGCTCTCGACCCATATGCATGATCAAGTGACAGTGCCAATAACATTTGGTAACGCTGAGGTAATGACATGGCGGCGAGTGACTATTGATGTGTATGCGTCATATTTTCTTGTGAACTATAAGATCCAAGAAAATGGGCGCTGGTCAGGCCAAACAATGCTCTTGCATTTTGAGCGGGACCTTATTTCGTTTTTCGATGCGGTTCAGGAACAGCAGGGGATACAGATTCGACAAATAGCGTTACTTAGTCCATCGACGATGAACTCGTCAAATGGATGGATGTTAGAAACGCTATCTGAGATTTGGTGCGCGACTCATGCTAAGGGGAAGTATCCAGTTCTGAGCTACGTTACTGATGACGGACGAAGATACAGTGGCACGAAAGACGAAGCGGAGCTTGCATTGCTATTGCCACGACTGCTATACGTGCATTCCGGTCACAATTCAACCTCTTAACTGATCGGCTCAGAAAAAGGCGATGTTACAGTGTGTTGATCATCATCCCCTACAGTTACGTCTTCCAACGCTCTGTCGTTGGTTTAAAGACGACTTCAAGCCTTTTCGGTATCTTAGGCTTCTTGGGGGACTCTGATGATCGGCTTCTGTCAATGGGATCCAACGGCCTATTCAGCGTCTCGTACGATATCCCGGACATTCTGGCGTTGGAAGCCCATGTTTGAAACTGTTCCAGGAAGTTATTGTTTTCCCGTTCTAGCCGTGCAATCTGTGCCTCGGCAACTCGTAAGCGGTCCGATAACTCCTCAATTCTTTTCAATGCGGCCGGTAGGGTGAAATTTAATGGTTCATCTTTCTTTTTGAGGCGCAGTATTTCCTTCCGTGTCCGGTAGGCGCTCTTGATCCGATCTTTTTTATCGAGTGCTTGCCGCGTATAACGGGGATGTCCGGCATTTGTAATGGCATCGATCAATAGATCCCATGTGAGGGAATTGGCTTTCCACTCATCGATGATCTTCACGATCTTATTGATCATCGAGTCGCTTATGTTTGCAGATCTTCCCATGTTCACTCTTTACGTTTTTTTGTACGCTTCGTCGCTGCTGGGGGATTGGCTAGCGACAGGGCTGGCAAATGCGCGGGCTCCACGGGATGTGCCCCCAATAAAGAGTGCCAATCGGGATCTAGTAAAGTTCGTTTTCAATAGGGAGAGCGAACGTGAAAAAGCGGTTTACCGATGAACAGATTATTGGTTTTTTGAAGCAGGCAGATGCCGGC
>JAEZVM010000284.1 GCA_023420795.1 Pseudomonadota bacterium | reverse complement strand
TTTCAATTGATGGATTCATGACCGCGGACTATTGCATGCCTGCCTTCGATAGTCAGTCGATGGAAGGCATGAACTTGGTGTGACAAGATGTGTTAAGGAACTGTAACACATATCGTGCATGCCGATGTTTTCGCGCCGGGCCGCATACGCTCCGGTCTGGCCTGAATCAATGGCTGCGCAGGTTAGCGGATTGTGCGAAAACGGATGATGCCATCGCTACCTGCTTCCCGGGCAAGGGCGCCGTCGAACCACAGCTTGTGCAGGTGCGCGAGCGCTTCGCCCATCGCGAAAGTGAGCTGGTGCGCATCCAGTGCGCGGCGGAACATGATCGGCACGATGTCGGCTGCCGATCGTGGCGTTGCGCAGGCCTCGGCCACCTCGGCCAGCCGTTCGCGGTGGTGCTCGTTGAGCTGGGTGATCCGGGTGTGCAGGCCGCGAAACGGCTTGCCGTGCGACGGCAGTACCAGCGTATCTGCCGGCAGGTCCGCGTATTTGCCGAGCGAATCCAGATACAACTGCACCGGATTAGCTTCCGGCTCGACTGCGAACACCGACACATTGGTGGAAATGCGCGGCAACACCATGTCGCCCGAGATCAGGACCCGCAGATCGTCGCAATACAGCGAAGCATGCTCCGGCGAATGGCCGCAGCCGGTGATCACCCGCCATTCATGCTTGCCGATGCGGAAAACCTGGCGGTCATGCATGCGGCGATAGTCGGTCGGCACCGCCGGCACCAGCGTCGGGTAATAACTCTTGCGGCCCTTCAGCTGCTCCAGAATCGCCGCATCGGTCAGGCCGTGGCGCTGGAAATGCGGCAGCATCGCGGTGCCGTCCACGCCGGGCAAGGACGCCGACATCATGCGCGCGAAGCCGTATTCGCCAGTGGTCATCCACAGCGGCGCCTTCCAGCGGGCGCACAGCCATTCCGACAGGCCGACATGATCGGGATGGCAATGCGTGACGATCACACGCACCACCGGCAGGCCATCGAGCCCGCTTGCAAAAATGCTTTCCCAGGCAGCGCGCGTCGCGTCATTGGCGATGCCGCAATCGACCACGGTCCAGCCGCCGTCATCGCGGATCAGCCACAGATTGATATGGTCGAGCGCAAACGGCAGACCCATGCGCAGCCAGAACACGCCCGGCGCCACTTCATGCATGCTGCCCGGTGCGGGCAACGTATCGCCGAACGCATAACTGAGTTGGGATTCAAGGAGATTCATCAGTGCAAGATTTCAGAAAGGAAGGTGTGCGCAAGCGCAGGTTCACATTTTCGGCGGGCGCGCCTACAATACGTTTGCAATTGACGTTAACGTAAACTGCAGTTCATATCAGCGATTCTAAACACAAAATTTCTTTGTTGCTGGCGTCCACCAAATCCTCCCATGCCGAACTACACCATTACCGAACTGGCACGTGAATTCGACATCACGCCGCGCGCAATCCGTTTCTACGAAGATCAGGGCCTGCTCAGCCCCAAACGCGAAGGCGCCGGCGGGCGCACCCGCGTCTATAACGCGCGCGAACGCACCCGGCTGAAGCTGACGCTGCGCGGCAAGCGTCTCGGCCTTTCGCTGCAGGAAATCAAGGGCCTGGTCGATATGTACGAGTCACCGAAAGACACCGCAGCGCAGCTCAAGCGCTTCCTCACGGTGCTGGCGCAGCACCGCGAAGTGCTGGAACGCCAGCGGGAAGATCTGGAAGTGACGCTGGCCGAAATCGCCGCGCACGAGGAAGAGTGCCAGCGCCTGCTGGCCAGCGGCAAGCAGCTTGGCGCCGGGAAAAAGTCGGCGCAGAAGCAAGGCCGCACACCGGCTGCGCGCCGCCTGAAGGATGCTGCCTGAGCGCAGCGGAATCGTAGTTCTACGGTAGCTGCTTGACGTTTACGTAAACGTCAGTTGGCGGTATGATTTTGCACCGATTAGCCGTTTGTAAATCTTCAATACCAATTCCCAACGAGTTTTCACTGAAACGAGGAAGACATGATTCATCTGCCCGGCCTGACCTTTGACCATGGCGAAGACATCGCCGCGCTGCGCGAGACCGTGCAGCAGTTCGCGCAATCCGAAATCGCGCCGCGCGCGGCCGAAATCGACCATAGCGACCAGTTCCCGATGGATCTGTGGCGCAAGATGGGCGACCTCGGCCTGCTCGGCGTCACGGTCAGCGAGGAATACGGCGGCACCGACATGGGCTATCTCGCGCACATCATCGCAATGGAAGAAATCTCGCGTGCGTCAGCCTCGGTCGGCCTGTCCTACGGCGCGCATTCCAACTTGTGCGTAAACCAGATCAAGCGCAACGGCACCGAAGAACAGAAGCAGAAATACCTGCCGAAGCTGATCTCTGGCGAATATATCGGCGCGCTCGCGATGTCCGAGCCGAACGCCGGTTCCGATGTGGTCAGCATGAAGCTGCGCGCCGACTTCAAGGGCGATCGCTGGGTATTGAACGGCACCAAGATGTGGATTACGAACGGTCCGGACGCCGACGTGCTGGTTGTCTACGCAAAGAACGATATCGAAGCCGGCCCGCGCGGCATGACCGCCTTCCTGATCGAAAAGAATTTCAAGGGTTTCTCGATTGCGCAAAAGCTCGACAAGCTCGGGATGCGCGGCTCGCATACTGGCGAACTGGTGTTCCAGGATTGCGAAGTGCCGGCGGAAAACGTGCTCGGCGGCCTTGGCAAGGGCGTCAATGTGCTGATGTCCGGCCTCGATTTCGAGCGCACCGTGCTGTCCGGCGGTCCGCTCGGCATCATGTCCGCCTGCATGGATGCAGTGGTGCCGTACATCCATGACCGCAAGCAGTTCGGTCAGCCGATCGGTGAATTTCAGCTGATGCAGGGCAAGATCGCCGATATGTATTCGACGATGATGGCCTGCAAGGCCTATGTATATGCGGTCGGCCAGGCCTGCGACCGTGCGAAGTCGCCGGAACAGGTGCGTGCACTGCGCAAGGATGCGGCCGGTGCGATCCTGTACTCTGCCGAGAAGGCGACCTGGATGGCGGGCGAGGCGATCCAGACGCTGGGTGGCAACGGTTATATCAACGAATACCCGGTCGGCCGCCTGTGGCGCGATGCGAAGCTGTACGAGATCGGCGCCGGCACCAGCGAGATCCGCCGGATGCTGATCGGGCGCGAGCTGTTCGCGGAAACGAAGTAAGGCATATAAAAGAGTTCCTTCCCGACGTTGCTACAGCGGGAAGGAGAACGGCAGGACGTTGGCGGAGACACCATGCACGCACCTGATCCCAATTACCGCGACGTTGTTGAAGTCGCCTTCCGCGAGGCGGCGTTCCTGGCCGATCTCGGAATCCGGCTCGCCGATTGCGGGCCGGGCTGGGTCGAGAGTAGCTTGCAGCTCGAACCACGCCACCGGCAACACACCGGCATCGTCCATGCAGGCGTGCAGGCGACGATCGCCGACCATACGGCCGGTACCGCGGCAATGACGCTGATTCCGGCGCATGAATATGTGCTGACGGTGGAATTCAAGATCCACTTGTTACGTCCCGGCAAGGGCGACGCCTTGCGCTGCCGCGCCCAAGTCCTTAAACCCGGAAAGGCTTTCCACATCGTCGAGTCGGAGGTCTTTGCAGTCGAAGACGACAAAACGACGCTGGTCAGCAAACTGATTGCCACCATGGCGGTATTGCCAAGGAGCAGCAAGTGACCACTTCGCGCGCAAGCCTCCTTGAACAACGGGCAATATCCGTTGACGGGCCGCTGCGCGAAGCGGCTCCGGATGCGGCTACACTGGAGGTTTGGATAACTTCCCCCAAGCGATAACGATGCCGCAATCCGTCTTCCCCAAGCTTCTCTCGTCCCAGATCGCGTTCGACATTGCGCGCACGATCCTGGACGGTTTCGACAAGCACTATCGCCTTTTCCGCGCTTCCAGCCATGACGCGCAGCGCTACTTTGAAAGCTGCGACTGGAAGACCGCGCAGGTCAAGGCACGCGACCGCATCGCGTACTACGACAAACGGGTGCAGGAATGCGTGCAGATTCTCGAAGACGAGTACGACCAGGAAGAGATCAGCGATGAAGTCTGGCGCGAAGTGAAGCTGCACTATATCGGCCTGCTGATCAACCACAAGCAACCGGAGCTGGCGGAAACCTTCTTCAATTCGGTGTGCTGCAATATCCTGCACCGCTCGTACTATCACAACGATTTCATCTTCGTGCGCCCGGCGGTCGCGACCGAATACATCGAGCCGGAAGAGGGCACGCCGACCTACCGCGTCTATTACCCGGCCAAGGACGGCTTGCGCTACACGCTGAAGCGCATCGTCACCAATTTCCAGCTTGCCACGCCGTTCGCGGACCTCGACCGCGACATCGGCTTCGTCGAGACCCGCATGCGCGCGATGTTCGGCACCGACTTGCTGGAAGCGAACCACCAGATCCAGGTGCTCGCTTCCCTGTTCTACCGCAACAAGGGCGCGTACATCGTGGGCAAGGGCATCAACGGCAACCGCATCTATCCGTTCGTCGTGCCGATCCTGTACAACCGCAAGAAGGAGCTGGTGCTCGACACGGTGCTGTTCGATCCGACGCTGATCACGGTGCTGTTCTCATTCACCCGCGCCTATTTCATGGTCGATATGGAAGTCCCGTCGGCCTACGTGCACTTCCTGCGCACACTGATGCCGTACAAGCCGCGCAGCGAGATCTACACTATCCTCGGCCTGCAGAAGCAGGGCAAGGCCGCGTTCTACCGCGACTACCTGCATCACCTGCATCATTCTTCCGATTGCTTCGAGGCGGCACCCGGCATCCGCGGGCTGGTGATGGTGGTGTTCTCGCTGCCGTCCTTCCCCTATGTATTCAAGGTGATCAAGGACCATTTCCCGCCGCCAAAAGAAACCACGCGCGCGCAGGTCAAGGAGAAATACCTGCTGGTCAAGCAGCACGACCGCGTCGGCCGCATGGCGGACACGCTCGAATATTCGAACGTCGCCTTCCCGCGTGCGCGTTTCGACGACGAGCTGCTGGCGGAACTGAAAGAGGTCGCCCCGTCGCTCATCGAAGAAGAGAACGGCGAAGTGATCATCAGGCACCTGTACATCGAGCGCCGCATGACGCCGCTGAACATCTGGCTGACCGAGGCGGAAAAGCGCGGCGACCATGCGGCGGTCGAACATGGCATCGTCGAATACGGCAATGCGATCAAGGACATGGTCGGCGTGAACATCTTCCCCGGTGACATGCTGTACAAGAATTTCGGCGTCACCCGCCACGGCCGCGTGGTGTTCTACGACTACGACGAGATCGAGTACATCACCGACTGCAATTTCCGCGCGATTCCCGCGCCGCGCAACGAGGAAGACGAGATGGCCAGCGAGCCGTGGTACCCGGTCGCGAAGAATGACGTGTTCCCGGAGCAGTTCGATACCTTCCTGCTTGGAAATCCGGAAGTGCGCAAGTATTTCATGAAGCACCACGCGGATCTGCTGACGCCGCAGTACTGGCAGAACGCGAAGCAGCGCCTGCTCGACGGGATTGTCGAAGATGTGTTCCCGTACCCGCAGGAATTGCGATTCAGTTACAAACCACCAACCCCGGCGGCGCAGGCTGCCTGATTTTTACCTATTTTTCAGGAGAATCAAGATGAACGATCCTATTGTTATCGTCGGCGCAGCGCGTACCCCGATGGGCGCATTCCAGGGCGATTTTTCCGCCCTGCCGGCAGCTGATCTCGGTGCGGTGGCAATCCGTGCCGCCGTCGAGCGCGCCGGCCTGGAGCCGCAGTATGTGAACGAAGTCCTGTTCGGTAACTGCCTGATGGCGGGCCAGGGCCAGGCACCGGCGCGCCAAGCCGCGATCAAGGCCGGCATTCCGGTTTCCGCCGGCGCTGTCACGCTGTCGAAGATGTGCGGCTCCGCGATGAAGGCCGCGATGTTCGCGTATGACTCGATCGTCGCAGGCACCAATGAGGTCGTGGTCGCAGGCGGTATGGAATCGATGACCAACGCCCCTTACCTGATTCCGAAGGCGCGCGGCGGCTACCGCATTGGCCATGGCATGATGTACGACCACATGATGCTCGACGGTCTGGAAGACGCGTACGAGCGCGGCCGCTCGATGGGCACCTTCGGCGAGGAATGCGCGGCCAAGTATGAATTCACACGCGAAGCACAGGATGCGTTTGCGATCGAGTCGGTCAAGCGCGCGCAGGCCGCCACCAACGATGGTTCCTTCAAGTGGGAAATCGCACCGGTGACGGTGCCGGGCCGGGGCGGCGATGTCGTGATCGACAAGGATGAAGGTCCTGTCAAGGCCAAGCTCGACAAAATCCCGTCGCTGAAACCTGCGTTCAAGAAGGACGGCACGATCACCGCCGCATCCTCGTCGTCGATCAACGACGGCGCTGCTGCGCTGGTGATGATGCGCGAATCCACCGCGAAGAAGCTAGGCTGCAAGCCGATCGCCCGCGTGCTCGGCCATGCAACGCATTCGCAGGAACCGAACTGGTTCACCACCGCTCCGGTCGGCGCGATCGAGAAGCTGTACAAGAAGCTCGGCATCACCACCAAGGATGTGGACCTGTTCGAGATCAACGAGGCATTCGCCGTGGTGCCGATGGCCGCGATGAAGGATCACGGCATTCCGCATGAGAAGGTCAACATCCATGGCGGCGCCTGCGCACTCGGGCATCCGATCGGCGCATCCGGCGCGCGCATCATCGTGTCGCTGATCGGCGCGCTGAAGAAGACCGGCGGCAAGCTCGGTGTTGCGTCGCTGTGCATCGGCGGCGGCGAAGGTACGGCGATGGCGATCGAACTGGTGTAATCCACGCCAGTTTGCCCTGTCATTCCGGGGAAAAGCGGGGAATCTCGAACCTGCGCCCAGCGCGGCACACGAGTTTCCTCGCCGGCCCCGGAATGGCAAGGGACGATTTGCCCGCTTCCTGTTCCGATTCAAACCTCACACCGTTCATCCACCATGCCCACCGCAATCATCCTCGGCGCCTCGCGCGGCATCGGCCGCGAGTTCGTGCGCCAGCTGCTGGCCGCCGGCTGGAAGGTGTTCGCCACCGCGCGCGATGATGCCGCGCTTGCCGAACTGCGCGCCGAAGGCGCGGAACCGCTGAAGCTCGACGTCTGCAAGCCGGAATCGCTGGCTGCGATCGGCTGGCAGCTCGACGGCGAAAAGCTCGATCTTGCCGTGTATGTCGCCGGCGTCTATGGCCCGCAGCATCAAACCGGCGCCGCGCCGACCGAGGAGGATTTCGACAAGGTGATGCACACCAATGTGCTCGGCGCGATGCAGGCGATTCCGCTGATTGCGCCGATGGTCGAAGCGATGCACGGGAAGTTCGTGTTCATCAGCAGCGGCATGGGCAGCATCACCGAAGCGGAATCGAGCTATGGCTGGCTGTACCGCGCATCGAAGGCGGCCCTGAACATGGTCGTCAGGACTGCGGCTTTTGATCATCCGAAAGCGACCTTCGTTGCAATGTGCCCCGGCTGGGTACGCACCGACATGGGCGGGCCGAACGCCACGCTGACGGTGGAAGAGAGCGTGACCGGGCTGTTGCAGGTGATCGGCAGCCTGACGCAGGCCGACACCGGCACTTATCGCAATTACAGCGGGCGTCAGCTCGCGTGGTAGTCAATCAGGGAAGGCAATAAATGGTTCTGTCAGAACAACATGAAATGATCCGGGACGCGTTGCGCGCGTTTTCGCAGGAACGGCTTGCGCCCAACGCGGCGCGCTGGGACAAGGAACATCATTTTCCGAAGGATGAGCTGAAGGGGCTGGCACAACTTGGCGCCTTTGGCGTCGCGGTGCCGGAAGAGCTGGGCGGCGCCGGCCTCGACTATGTGTCGCTGGCGGTGGTGCTGGAGGAAATCGCGGCCGGCGACGGCGGCACCTCCACCATCATTTCGGTCAACAACTGTCCGGTGTGCAGCATCGCGATGATGTATGCGAACGATGCGCAGAAGGAGCAGTGGCTGAAGCCGCTCGCGCGCGGCGAGATGCTCGGCGCGTTCTGCCTGACCGAACCGCACGTCGGCAGCGATGCGTCCGCGCTGCGCACGACGGCCACACGCGACGGCGACCATTATGTGCTGAACGGCGTCAAGCAGTTCATCACCAGCGGCAAATATGCGGATGTTGCGATCGTGATGGCGGTGACCGACAAGGCAGCGGGCAAGCGCGGCATCAGCGCGTTCTGGGTCCCGACCAACACGCCGGGCTACATCGTTGCCCGTCTTGAGGAAAAGATGGGCCAGCATTCGTCCGACACCGCGCAGATCCTGTTCGAGAACTGTCGTATCCCCGCGCAGAACCTGATCGGCGAAGAAGGCATGGGCTACAAGATCGCGCTGTCGGGTCTGGAAGGCGGGCGCATCGGCATCGCATCGCAATCGGTTGGCATGGCGCGCGCCGCGTTCGAGGCGGCACTGGCCTATGCAAAGGAGCGCACCAGCTTCGGCAAGCCGCTGTTCGAGCACCAGGCGGTGCAGTTCAAGCTGTCCGACATGGCGACGCAGATCGAGGCCGCGCGCCAGCTGATCCTGCACGCGGCCAGCCTGAAGGACGCCGGCAAGCCCTGC